>NZ_DDBA01000040.1:3265-37845 GCF_002333005.1 Empedobacter sp. UBA2044 | reverse complement strand
TCTCCTAAATCGTACAAAAAGAAAAACAGTACAAATACGAATAAATGTACTGTTTAAAATAAAATGTTATTGGTCTAATCCTGTCTCATTTTTTCAGGACGTTACAACATCTTTCTAATTAGAAAGGATATTCATAAATTTTTGATTCGTGGAAGTAAGGGTGACCTTTTGCTTCTAAGTTTAATTTAGAAACTGCATTCATAACTACGAATGTAAATAATCCACCGATTCCAACTAATGCTCCAATTTCCATTAAACCAAAGTTGTGGAATGGTCCAACAGCTGCTGGCATAATTTGGTTGTAGAAATCCCAGTAGTGTCCAAAAATGATAACAAATCCCATCGCGAAAACGATTTGATAACGACGTTTCATGCTTGAAGAAATTAAAATCAAGAATGGAGCTACTAAGTTAATAATCAACATCCAGAAATATAATGGGTATTGCGCCATACGTTGTTGGAAGTATTGAGCTTCCTCAGGAATGTTTGCGTACCATTGTAACATGAATTGACAGAACCATAAGTATGACCATAATAATGAGAAACCGAACATGAATTTTGTTAAATCGTGTAAGTGGTTATCATTGAATAATGGTAAAGCGTTCTTTCTTTTTAAGTAGATAGAAATAATTGCCATAATAGAAACCGCAGAAACTAAGTATGAAACCATTCCGTACCACATAAATAATGAAGAGAACCAGTGTGGATCTAAAGACATCACGAAATCCCAAGCAAATGCTGCAGAACAAATTGCGAAAATCACTAAGTAAATTACTGATTTTTTGTACAATTGAGCGTACACTTTTAAGTCTCCGTTTGTCTCATCTAATTTGCGTGTTGCGTTTTTAATTACTGGTAACATTAAAGATAATACTACTAAGTAAATAACACAACGTATTAACCAGAAGTTAGGGCTTAACCAAAGTTGAGCTTTGTTTGCCATGTAGATATCATACTTCTCGCTATCAGGATTTATTAAATCAGCATCCATCCAGTGGAATAAGTGATTCATATGAAAATAAGATCCTAAAACGATGATAGCTACAAGTACAGAACCAACTGGTAAAAATGACGCGATAGCCTCCATAACACGAGATACTACCATAGACCAACCAGCGTTAGCTACGAATTGAATACATAAGAAAAACAACGCAGATGCCGCAATACCAAACGATAAATAAGCTGGTACATAGAAAGCAGCCCAAGGTCTGTTTTTCAATAAATTTGTCAAATGCTCCATGTGTCCAGCATGATCTGTGTTCATAGATGCATAAGAATCTGAAATGTAGTCACCAAAAAATTGAGTTGGGTGAGCTTCAATCAAACCGTTAATATATTCAGTTGAATTAGCAACATCTTGTTGATGTAAGAAAAATCCTATCCCGTAAAGTACAACACCTATAACAGCTAAGATAAGTGATGCATTTTTTAATCTTGGGGAAAATGTATATTGCATAATAATTAACTTATTTTATTATTTATTAGTTGCTGTTTCAGTTTCTGTTGCAGGTTTTGCTTCAGCAGTTGCGTCTCCAGCAGGAGCAGCGGCAGCTGTAGTAGCACCTTTCAAACTCATTACATATTCAGCAACTCTCCAACGGTCTGCAGGAGTCAATTGAGATGCGTAAGAACCCATCGCATTTTTTCCGTACATAATTACATGATAAACAGAACCTACTGTAACATCTCTTTCGCTATAATTAGGAACACCTGAATAAGCTTTAGATTTTACAATTGAACCTTGTCCATCACCAGCTTCACCGTGACAAACTGCACAATTTTGTCCAAACAATAACTTACCTCTTTCTAAGTCTGCAGCTTTGTTAGCCGCATTCAAAGGAGAAACAGTTACTGCTTTTGCTTGTGCATAACCAGCGTTATTGTTTTTGAAAGTCCATGGTAAAATATCACCATCTGTTCTTGCAACAGCACCTTCTACAGATTCTAATGCAGACATATTATGATTTTTACTTAATACAGGAACTTCAGAGTTTTCTTCGTCATGAGGGTAACCAAAAGTTGCCTTTTCATAAGGATCATATGCCGTAGGATAATACATATCTGGCATATATACGATACTTGCGTGACGTTTTTTATCAGAACAAGAAGTGATAATAATACTTCCTAATCCTATAAGTAATGCTATCTTTTTCATTATGCTTCTTGTACTAAATTGTTAACACTTGGTTCTACGACTACATCACCTTTTACAGTTACTTCTTCAGCACCAGTTTCTACAAATACATTTTTGATTTTCTCAACATCAGCTGTTCTGATTTCGATTAAGAATTTATCATCTGTTGTACGTGGATCTGGGTTTTTAGCTTTAGCACCTGGGTACATTTTGTTACGCACTAAGTATGTTAATGACATAAAGTGCGCTGCACAGAATACTGTCAACTCGAACATAATAGGAACGAAAGCTGGCATATTCTCACCCCAAGAAAAAGATGGTTTCCCTCCAATATCTTGAGCCCAGTCATGGTTCATAATAAACCATGTCATCAAAGATGCTAACGTTGTACCAAATGCACCGTAGAAGAAAGCAAGGTCAGAAATACGAGTTTTCTTTAATCCTAAAGCTTTATCTAAACCGTGTACAGGGAAAGGTGTATATACTTCATCTATCGTAATACCTTGTTTACGAATAGATTTTACTGCTTTTAATAAATCATCATCGTCTCCGTAAAGACCATAAACGATTTTAGTGTTCGTGATGCTCATCTTCAGTATGATGTTTTTTATAGCTTTCGCCTGATGATTTCAAAATAGTTTTTAACTCAGATTGTGAAATAACTGGGAATGTACGTGCGTACAATAAGTATAACACAGAAAAGAATCCCATAGTACCTAAGAAGATACCTACGTCTACCCATGAAGGCATAAACATTGTCCAGCTCGATGGTAAATAGTCACGAGATAAGTTGATAACGATAATATCAAAACGCTCGAACCACATACCGATGTTAACTACGATAGAGATAACGAATGTCCAGAAGAAGTTTCTTCTGATTGGACGAATCCATAATAATCCTGGTACTAAAACGTTACAGATAATTAACGCCCAGAATGCCCACCAATAAGGTCCTGTTGCTGCTCCTGGAGAGAAGTATGTAAAGTCTTCGTAACGAGATCCTGAATACCAAGCGATCCATAACTCTGTTAAGTATGCTACTGCAACCATACCACCTGTTACAACGATTACAATATTCATGTACTCGATGTGTTTACGTGTGATATAATCTTCGTAGTGTAAAACTTTACGCATTACACTTAATAATGTTTGTACCATCGCGAAACCAGAGAAAATAGCTCCAGCAACGAAATATGGAGGATATACTGTTGAGTGCCATCCTTTGATTACCGACGTTGCGAAGTCAAAAGATACAATCGTGTGTACCGAGAATACTAACGGTGTACATAAACCAGCTAATACCAAAGATAACTCTTCGAAACGTTGCCAGTGTTTTGCTCCACCACCCCATCCGAATGATAAGATTCCGTAGATTTTCTTAGCGAATGGTTTTGTTGCACGGTCACGTACCATAGCGAAGTCAGGAATTAATCCCATCAACCAGAAAACTGTTGATACAGAGAAATACGTAGAAATCGCGAATACGTCCCATAATAATGGTGAGTTAAAGTTAGGCCATAAAGATCCAAATTGGTTAGGAATTGGGAATACCCAGTACATTAACCATGGACGACCCATGTGAATTACAGGGAATAACGCTGCCTGTACAACGGCGAAGATTGTCATGGCTTCCGCAGAACGGTTAACCGACATTCTCCATTTTTGACGGAATAATAATAAAACGGCTGAGATTAACGTACCAGCGTGACCGATACCTACCCACCATACGAAGTTGGTGATATCCCAACCCCAGTTAATCGTTCTATTCAATCCCCATACACCAATACCAGTTCCTACTGTATAAGCAATTGCTCCAACACCAAAGATGAATGCAACCATTGCTATACTGAAACATGTCCACCACAATTTACTTGCTGGCGTCTCAATTGGACGAGCAATGTCTACTGTGATATCGTGGTAGGTTTTATGTCCTAAAATAAGGGGTTCTCTTACCTGTGATTCGTAATGTGACATATTTGTTTACCTTATTAATTCTTTACTAATTTAATTAAGCTTGTTCTTTTCTGTTTCTAACTTTTACTTGATAGATAACGTTTGGTTTTGTACCAATTTCTTCTAATAAAACATAAGAACGTTTATCTTTCGATGCTGCTCTTACTTCAGATTTATCATCATTGATATCACCAAATTTCATCGCACCTGTTCCACAAGCAGCAGCACAAGCAGCAGCAGCCATAAACTCTTCGTCTTTAACTACTCTGTTCTCTTTCTTAGCTTTTAAGATTGCAGCTTGAGTTTGTTGGATACAGAATGAACATTTCTCAATTACTCCTCGTGTACGTACAACAACATCTGGATTAAGTACCATACGACCTAAATCATTGTTCATGTGGAAGTCATATTTGTCATTATTCGCCCAGTTAAACCAGTTGAAACGACGTACTTTGTAAGGACAGTTATTTGCACAATAACGAGTACCAACACAACGGTTATAAGCCATCATGTTTTGACCTTGACGACCATGAGATGTTGCACCTACTGGACACACAGTCTCACAAGGAGCGTGGTTACAGTGTTGACACATTAATGGTTGGAAAATCACATCTGGATTTTCAGCCTCTGGCTTAATTAAACGTGTATATTGTTGTGGTTCGTTATCTGGATCAGATTCTAACGCAACTTTTTGAGTTAATTTTCCATCTTTATCTTGGTAAGTAACATCAGAGTAGTAACGGTCAATTCTTAACCAATACATATCTCTCGACATACGCATTTGCTCTTTACCAACAGTTGGCACGTTGTTTTCTGCTTGACAAGCAATTACACACGCTCCACATCCTGTACAAGAATTCATATCAATTGTTAAATTGAAGTGAGGTCCTGTAGAACGATCAAAACTAGCCCATAAGTCAACTTCACCTACTGGAGAATCTCCTCTCCATGTTGGCATCTTCGCAACTGGATTCCATTCTTGACGATCTGTGTTGATGAAATCTGCTAAAGAAACTTCTCTTGCGATTTCGTAACGTCCCATCAATGTTGGTTGTTGTTGCATGTTAGCAAATTCGTGTTTATCTGAACGAGAAGATTTCTCGATCTTAACATTAGATGCACCTACGTTACCAGTGTATAATGCGAAAGCATTAACCCCTACATTGTTTGCAACTTTACCAGCTTTTGTTCGACCGTAACCGAAAGCTAAACCTACAGTTCCGATTGCTTGACCTGGCTGAATGAATACTGGAACGTTTTCTAAAACTACTCCATTAACAGTTAAGTTTACATACTCACCGTCAAATTGCATTCTTCCGTTTGTAACGTTATAGTTATCTTGAATTTTGATTCCTAATTTTTCCGCATCATTTGGATTAACTGTTAAATAGTTATCCCAAGAGTTACGTGTAATTGGATCTGGTAATTCTTGTAACCAAGGATTATTTGCTTGTGTACCATCTCCTAAACCAGCTTTAGAATAGAATTGAATTTCCCATTCTGTTGCTTTAGCTCCAGCTAATTTTGTAGCAGCCGCAGCAGCAACACCAGTGTTAGCATTAAATGCAGAAGTTTCAGTCGCTTCATTATAACCATTGTATAATGCTTTGTTGAAATCTACACCTAATTTTGGTAAAATAGCTGATTCCCAGTTTTGTTTTACATATAAGTAATATGGAGAAACTTTTTGTCTTGTTGCAGAAACCGCCATCACCATAATTGGATCATTTGGATCTTCTACTTCTGTAACTTTAGTAACTCCTGTCATCCATGCGATTAATGAATCTTGGAATTGACGAGAATCAAAAATACGTGGAATTGTTGGTTGTTGTAATGAATATACACCTGTTAATGGGTTGAAATCATTCCAAGACTCTAAACCGTGAGTAACTGGAGCAATAACGTCCATTACTGATGCAGTTTCGTCTAATTTTTCATCTAAACCAACTTTAAGTCCAATGTTTTTAAAAGCTCCTTCAATTTCTTTTGCATTTTTAGCATTGTAAATTGGATTTGTTTGGAAGTTTAATAAAACTCCAACTTGTCCAGCTTTAGCTTCAGCAACAAATTGATTAAATACAGCGTCGTTAGACTCTTTTAATAAAACAGCTTTATCAGAAACTGCAGCTGATCCTAATAATTGGTTAATTGCAAATGCAATTGCGTATGCTTCTTTCGAACCATCTGCCATTACTACAGCTTTAGAACCTTTTGCTGTTAATTCAGCAGCAATAGCTAATGCTTCTTTAGAAGAAGCTGAACCACCTGCTAATTTATTATAAACTTCAGCCAATACTTTTTCAGTATCAGTTGGTTTTAATGGATAACGTGTATCAGCATTTGCTCCTGTTAAAGATAAAACAGATTCTACTTGGATGTGACGCATCATGTTTGCTCCTGGTTTACGAGCAACACCATAATCACCTTCCATTCCACCACCATTGTAATCACCTAAGAAATCTGCGTTGAAAGAAACAACTAATTCAGCATTCTTAAGATCATAGAATGGCAATTCTCTTTTTCCGTAAACTTCTTGCGCTGCGTCTAATGCATTCGTAGAAGAAATTGCATCATAAACAACGTGTTGAGTTGTTGGATATTTTGTTGCAAACTCAGCAATCAACTTTTTAGTTGTTGGTGAAGGTAAAGAAGAAGTTAAAATAACTACTTTTTTCCCTCCTACTGATGCTAATGCTTTTGTTACACGTGCATCAAGCTCTTTCCAAGATGTTGCTTTGAAGTTATCACCTGCGTTTGTTAAAGGTGATTTTATTTTATCAGAATCGTATAATGATAATACAGATGCCTGAACACGTGCATTTGTAGAACCATAATATTTTGCGCCTTTGTTTGCATCAATTCTAATAGGACGACCTTCTCTTGTACGTACTAATACGTTCGCGTAATCGTATCCATCAAAAACTGTTGATGCATAATAAGTAGGTACACCAGGCATAATGTTTTCTGGTTTCACTACATAAGGAACAGATTTTACGATTGGAGCTTCACAGGCTGCTAAAGTAACAGCAGCTGTACTGAACCCTAAAATCTTCAAAAAGTCACGTCGTGAAGTTTGACTATTCTCCATGGCGTTATCATTCCCTAAGAAATTATCTACAGGAATTTCTTCTGCAAATTCGTTGGTAGTTAACTTTTCATTTAATGTATTGTCAGTTAACTCCTCAAAACTTTTCCAGTAATTTTTCTTCGAAGCCATTTATACTCCTCTCTTTTTTATATTAATAATGACATTTACCACACTCTAAACCTCCGATAGCATCAACTGTAATCTTAGTTGCGTCACCGTACTGTTTTTTCAGTTTTTCGTGTAGTTCTGCGTAATATTCTTTGTTATACTCGTTGTCCATATCTACCTCAGTAGTTCTGTGACACTCGATACACCATCCCATTGTGAAATCATTCGCCATTTTTACTTCGTTCATTTCATCAACACGTCCGTGACATGCGAAACAAACTTGGTCTCCTGATCCAATGTTCAATTCTTTAGCATTTGGAATAGTTCCATCTTTAATTGCTTTCTTAATCGCTTTCTCTCCTGCTACAACGTGTTGCGCGTGGCTAAAGAATACGAAATCTGGCATATTGTGGATACGTACCCATTCGATTGGTTTTTGTGGACCATCGTATTTGTTCGTTTCTGGATTCCATCCAATCGCTTTATACATTTTTTGGATTTCTCCTGTATAGAAGTTCTTAACCGCCTCCTCATCAGCGAATTTACCAGAAGTGATTAATTCTTCTTCGAAGTAATCTCCTTTGTATTCTTTGATTGTTTTGTGACAGTTCATACATACGTTTGGTGAAGGAATTCCAGACACTTTACCGTATTTAGCAGAACTGTGACAGTACTGACAGTCGATACCTTGTACACCTGCGTGAACTTTGTGAGAGAAATAGATTGGTTGTTCTGGCTCGTAACCTTTATCAACACCAATTCCCATTAATCCCCAATACACGTTGTACAATGCAAAGAATGCTAATACTGCGATTAACACACCACCAACTTTTTGGTATTTTTGGAAGAAGTTTGCGAAAGAAAAAGCAGCTTTTTCTTCTTTAGAATCTAAATCATCAGTTGCAGTTGCTTTAACTAATGCATTAACGCGAACCAAAATCCACAATAATAATGCTGCTAATACAACAAATCCAACTGCGATAACTCCTGTTCCAGCACCGCCTCCGTTTCCGGCAGCAGCAGCTTTAGCAGCAGCAGCTTCTTTCTTTTTTGCAGCTTTTGCATCATCAAAAGCCTTTTTACCACCATCAGGATCGGCAGTATACGCTAGAATATTATCAATATCACCGTCAGATAAGTTAGGAAAAGCTAACATTTCAGTGTTATTGTACTCAGCGAAAATTTTGTTTGCATACGCATCTCCAGACGCACGTAAAGCTTTGTTGTCCTTAATCCAAGCGTGTAACCACTCTTTTCCAAGTCCAGCTTGTTCTTGTACGCGTTTCTCAACATTACGTAATTCCGGCCCAATTAATTTACCATCAATCTGGTGACATGCAGTACAGTTGGCTTCGAATAATTCGTAACCTTTACCTGCATCTTGGGCATTTGCTAAGGAGAACGTCGATAGTATTATCGCGCAGCTCCATAAACGTATTCTTTTTAGAAATCTTGCCTTCATTTACTTAAATAATCTCAGTTCGTTGTTTCTTTTAACTCGTTTTTATTTGAACACTTAACTAACAGCAAAAATAGCTTCAATACTTAATAAAATCATAAAGTTTACATACTGAACTTTGTCATTGAGCTTAATTTAAAACGTTTCTAAATTAATTGTTAAAAAATATGGGTCTATAAATATTATCTATTTGGTTTTGTAGAAAAGATTTAGAACAAGAAAAATTGCTATTTAACATAATTTTAAAAATAATCAAAGTTCTTTTTATTAGAATCTGCCAATCAATTTTATAGTTTTATCATCATTAATTAGTATTCATAAAAAAATTGGAACAATATTCGTTGTAAGAAAATAAAAGTCTATAAAATTTAATAACTTAATTGTAAAAAGTATATTTGCACAAATTAATTTCATCTTATGAAAAAATTTATCTTTTTATTCCTTATTACTTTTTCTTCTTGTGTTTTTGCTCAAGATAAAATTGATACTGTTCAAATCATCAATAATGGTACATTGAATATGGAAATTGATAGTAGAATAAATAATGTATTAAAAGCAAAAGAAGATGCTGTTTGTAGTTATACCACTACTGTAAAGAAACCGACAGAGAAAAAACCAGTTATACAATCTAATGATCCTTGTGCGGGAACGCCACAAGTAAGTGGTTTCAAAATTCAGATTTATTATTCAAAAGATAGAAAAGATGCGGAGAAAGTAAGAAATGAATTTTCTAATTCTTATCCACATTTATCGGCTCAGACTGCTTATTTCTCGCCAGATTATCGTGTTTTGGTTGGAGATTATTTCACAAGAGCATCAGCTTCGAGAGATATTCGTCGTTTAAAATCAAAATATAACAGTGCTTTTTCTATTCCGTTCAAGGTTTTGTGTAGAAAAGCGAAGTAATAGTTTATAAAAAGGAAAATGTATCCTTATCACAACAAAATAAAACAACGAATAAATAATGGCGAATTAGTTTCGTTTGAGTTTGTAGAAAAATATAAAAATATTTCTCCATGTTTAGTTTTATATTTCAAAACAGAACCTTTTATAAGACATATTCGCGAGCATCGTTTTTCTGAATATAGACAATTACTAAAAATAGAAAACGATTAACTTCTTTTAGAGATTTAAAATTTATTCGAAAACATAAAAAAATCGTTATCAATAATCTTGGTAACGCTTTTTTATATTTTAATGGTAATATTTAGTAGTTGATTCATGCTTTTGTTTTTAGTTGTTCAGAATTCTAACTCTGCCCTCAATTTCTAATTGGATAAGTATCGATGCTAAATTAGTTTGTACAAATCCTAAATTACCTGCAACTAAAACACCTTTTTCTCCAGTCGATATTTTTTCGATTCCATAAACACTCGATTCATCTTCTGGACTCGAATTTCCTTCGTAACGATAGATGTAAATAATCTTAAAATCATGCGGATGATCAATCAAATCACTTTCTAATAAATTAAAATCTTCTTGATATCCTTTTTTGGCAAGCTCGCTTAGCGCAACACTTGACGTTTCATAATTAAATTGCCTTCTTTCGAACATAAAATTTATTTTTATTTTGTTAATAATTATAAATCTAATTAATTAATAGACAGAAAGTTGTTAAACATACGTTAACAATTTGATGACATAAAAAATTTAACATACTTAATGATTTATTGTATTCGAAATAAGTTCTTATTTTTGACAAAAAGATACAATGATTTTAGAAAAATTAAACCAAAACGAAGCAAATTTTGCTGATGTTATCGCACATATCGAAGAAAATTATACTTATACAGCTTCTGCATTTGTAAATGGAAATCAGGAAAATGCTGTTGATCAAAACCAAGGAAGTGCAAAAGTTTTTGCGTTCGCAAAATTGAATAATTTTTCGGAAGATGATACCTTAAAATTATTTGCAGAACATTATCAAGCGGTTTTAGATACGCCAGAAGGAACAGACCACAACAACATTCGTCAATTTATGAAGAACGGTTGGAATGGTGTCAAATTTGAAAACGAAGTATTGAGAAAGAAATAATCTCGATAAGAATAATTAGAATAAACAAAAAACGTCTTACATAATGTAAGACGTTTTTTGTTAATTTAAGGCAGTATCCCAAAAACTGTGTAAATATAAAATAAGGTGGTTTTTAGTAACTCACCTTATTTATTTTATTAAATTTATAAAACACAGTTTATTATGAAAAAAACTGTAGCACAATTCATTCAAGATCAAGGTCATTTAGAGGGGATCAAAACCCAAGAAGACCTAAGTAAATTATTAAAAGAATTACATTCAGACTTATTAGAAGCCATGCTTCATGGGGAGCTTGAAGCTCATTTAGGCTATTCCAAAAATGAGAAAAGTGACAATCCAAATGCGCGAAATGGCACTACTTCAAAACGTTTAAAAAGTGAATATGGAGAAACGACAATAGAGGTTCCTCGGGATCGTGAAGGTAGTTTCGAGCCCATTATCGTTCCAAAACATCAATCCAAATCCGTTTCCGTTGAAAACATGGTGATTTCGCTTTACGCAAAAGGTCTGAGTGTTTCGGATATTGAGCAGGAACTTTACGAATTATATGGCTACAAACTCTCTACATCAGCGATCTCCATCATTACTGATAAAGTGAATAGTCAAGTATTGGATTGGCAAAATCGTCCTCTTGAATCGATTTATTGCATTGTTTGGATGGATGGTATTGTATTCAAAGTACGTCAAGGTGGAAAAGTAATCAATAAAACGATTTATTTAGCCGTTGGTTTAAATCGTGAAGGTCACAAAGAAATCCTTGGAATGTGGCTTGGAGAGAACGAATCTGCTGCTTTTTGGCAAGGTGTGCTGACTGATTTGAAAGTTCGTGGAGTTGAAGATATTTTGATTACTTTAACCGATAATTTGAACGGATTTACTCAGGCAATCACCAATATTTTCCCTCAAGCGAACACACAAATTTGTGTAGTTCATCAAATTAGAAACTCGGCTCGATATGTGGTTTGGAAAGATAAAAAAGAGTTTACCTCAGATATGAAATTGATTTATAATGCGACAAATAGAGAAATGGCAGCTCATGAATTAGACCGATTCGCCGAAAAATGGAATCAAAAATATCCTTACGCGATACAATCTTGGAGAAATAACTGGGACGAATTGACTGTATTTTTTGACTTTCCCATTGAAATCAGAAAAATTATTTACACCACCAATCTTATCGAAAATTTGAACGGAAAAGTGCGTAAATACACCAAAAATAAGATGGTATTCCCAACGGACGACGCGCTGAAAAAGTCGGTTTATCTATCCTTAATGCAAATTTCTAAAAAGTGGACACAACCTATTCATAATTGGGGGATAATTTTAAATCAATTTTTAACTATATTTGAAAAAAGGGTTCAACTATAAAATAGTCAAACCCATCTGAAATCTATTTACACAAAATTTTAGATAGTGTCTTATTTAACTAAAAAGGCGCCATAAAACTAATCGTATAATGATCTATGGTTTTTCCATTCAAATCTTTCAATTCCAAAATAACTGGTACTTTATACGATTTTAGCTCGCTTTTCGGAATTTTAATATCAATTAAACCTTGCTTCAATTCGCCTTCGTCTATCTTTATATATTTATCAGGTTCTACTAGCAATACGGTTTTTCCACCTTTGAAACCGTTCACATTTACAACTAATTTGTACGTTTCATTCGTTTTATTCATCAAACTATATTGCATCGTATTGATAATATAATCGCCTTCTACAACATAATCTTTTCCTGGAACTTGTAAAAATTTCACCTCTACATCACTTCTATTCAACATAAAAATCGTCATAGCAGAAATCATCGCAACCAAAACTAATGTAAACGCGACTAATCTTGCAGTTATTTTGAATGATTTTCCTTGTTCAATATTTTCTTCGGAAGCATATTTTATTAATCCTGTTGGCAAATTAATCTTCGTCATAATATCATCACAAGCATCCATACAAGCTGTACAATTGATACATTCTAACTGAGAACCATTTCTGATATCGATTCCCGTAGGACAAACCGCCACACATTGACCACAATCGATACAATCTCCTTTTCCTGCAGCAACACGATCTTCACCTTTTCTGAATTTTGAACGACCATTTGTGCTTTCCCCACGTTTAAAATCATACGAAACTTGAATCGTTTTTTTGTCAATCAAAACACCTTGAAATCTCCCGTAAGGACAAACCAACGTACAAACTTGCTCACGAAACCAAGCGAAAACAAAATAGAAAAAAATACTAAAAATAAATATTCCGAATAATAAACCACCATGTTCTGATGGACCTTCGGTAATCACTTTTATTAATTCATCCATTCCGATGATATACGCCAATAAGATATTCGAAAAGAAAAATGACAACACATAAAATACAATCCACTTTCCTCCTCTTTTCAGAATTTTCTCTTCGTTCCATTCTTGTTTATCTAATCGAATTTGTTTGCTTCGATCGCCTTCTATCCAATATTCAATTTTTCTGAAAACACTTTCCATAAAAATCGTTTGAGGACATAACCATCCACAAAATAATCGTCCATAAACTGTCGTAAATAAAATAATAAAAACAACACTCACAATCATTCCGAATGCCAATAAGAAAAAATCTGTGGTAAAAAAAGGATAACCGAATAAAATGAAATTTGTATTGAACACATCAAACTTAAAAATAGGATTTCCATTCGGTAATGTTATAAAAGGTAAACCAACCAATAAAATCAATAAAACCGAAGAAACAATTGTACGATAATTCGTGTATTTACCAGAAGGTTTCTTAGCATACACCCATTTTCGTGTCCCTTTTTTATCCATTGTAGCGACTTCGGATCTAAACTGTTCATTCTCTTTTTCGAACCCAAGTTGCGTTGTATCATGCTTTACATCACTCATACCATTTACTTAATATCTATGCAAATTTACCGCTACATCTACGCTAAACTTTGGCACTATTTATGGTATTTATGGTAATATTTACGGATTGATATAAATCATTAATTCATAAAAACATAGACCTACCCCCCTAAACTACCTAGTATGAGAATTTTAATATATTTTATCACATTATGCTTTGCAAATAGTTTATATGCGCAAGAAATACATAACACAAAAAATGTCTCTCAATTAGCTATTTATCCGAGCTGCGAAGATTCTACAGACAATTATTCGGGGTGTTTTGAAAACA
The DNA here is from genome assembly GCF_002333005.1 of Empedobacter sp. UBA2044. Classification (NCBI taxonomy): domain Bacteria; kingdom Pseudomonadati; phylum Bacteroidota; class Flavobacteriia; order Flavobacteriales; family Weeksellaceae; genus Empedobacter; species Empedobacter sp. UBA2044. The sequence goes on along the minus strand of NZ_DDBA01000040.1, from coordinate 23,895 downwards.
AACTAACAGAAGATGTTTCACAGCGATTAGCGAATATAAAATTGGATAAAATCTTAAAAGGTTCAGGAGATTATTTCGCAAAATTATTTTTTGTGATTGATGAAAACGGAAACTTCACAAATGTAACTTCCCAAGGAAATGAAACTTTAGCAAGAATTTCGACACATATTTTATACAAAATAAATCGTGAACAAGAAGAAAGTGCAACCAAAATAAAACCTGCTTTAGTAGACGGAAATCCTGTAAAAGTTAGTTTTAATATTCCAGTAAAATACAATTTAAAGTAACTACGAATAATATTGTTTTCTGAATTGTTCGGGCGTAAACTCAGTGTATTTTTTGAAGAATTTCACAAAATAAGAAGCATCCTGAAAATTGAGTAAATACGCAATTTCTGTGACCGAAATTTCTTTATTTACCAACAAACGTTTTGCTTCTAAAACAATGCGACTTCTTATTAATTCACCTGCCGAAGTAGCTAACACATCTTTGCAAAGTGCATTCAAATGATTGGGTGTGATGTACAACAATTCGGCATACTCTTTTGGTAATTTTTTGATCTTGAAATTTTGTTCAATAAGTGACTGAAAATTACGCAACAACACCGATTGATAATCATTTTTTTTGACATTTACAGCTTCCAAACTACGTTCAATATCAATGAATAAATTCATCAAATGAAAACCAATTTTTAAATTCGAGAATTGATTATTTTCTTGATTTTCATTTATCATTTCTTCAAAATAACTTGAAATTTTTTCTTGTACATCTGGCGAAATTTCAACCACATGATCTTTCACCAAAATAGATTGTAAAAATCTAAATTTCTGTAAAATGGAAGAATTAATTCCAATCCAATCGAAAAAATTATCAAAGAAATTCACGACAAATCCATCATATTCTTCCTTAAAATACCATTGATGCACTTGCCCTGGTTTCATAAAATACATTGTTCCAGATTTTGCCTCAAATTTCTCAAAATCGATCAAATGCTCGCCACTACCTTCTGTAAAATAGACCAAATGGTAATAATTATGACTGTGAACTTCCTGTAAATGTGGATTACTATCAACATAACCTCTAAAACGATCGATGGAAAACAACTCATTGCTATTTTTTTCGGTATTCAGGTTACAGATATCGTATGTTGGAAAAAGTCTTTTAGTCATTTTGAAACAAATTATCAAGTGTAAAAATAAAGAATATTTGAAAGGAAAAATTTAACTTTAAACAATAGAACATCAAAAATGGAATTTAAAGAGAAAAAAATTGTCTTACTTTCTTTGGATGGCGGAGGAATTAGAGGAATTATATCGTGTGTCATTTTAAAATACATCGAAGATAAATTAAAGGAAATTCATGACGAAAATGCTAAAATAGGCGATTATGTCGATTTTATTGCAGGTACAAGTACTGGTGCTTTAATCGCTTCTTTGTTGTTATCGCCTTCGGAAGATAATCCTAAAAAAGCAAAACACTCGATTACAGATGCGTTGAATATTTATTTGGGAGAAGGAAAAAATATTTTCTCAAAAACATTCTGGACAATTCTCAATAATCCGTTGAGTGTGCTGAAAGATAATTTACCAACACTTGTATTGGAAGAGCAATTAAAAATCGTTTTTGGAGAGACAGAGTTAAAAGATTTGATTCGTCCTTGCGCAATAGTTTCTTATGATACTGAGCATCAAAAACCAAAAATTTTCAATTCGATTGATGGAATTTCTCCTTTCCGAAATTTTTATGTAAAAGATATTTGTCGTGCTTCATCAGCTGCGCCAACTTATTTTGAACCTGCAAAAATAAAATCATTCGCTGATCAAGAATTTAGTTGTATTGATGGTGGTGTTTTTGCAAACAATCCGACTTTTGTTGGTTTTATCGAAACGCAAAAAATAAATTTCAATAAATACTTCAAAGATGAATTAAAGTATAATGGAACAGCTCCTTTACAAGAATTTATTATCATTTCTCTCGGAAATGGTTCGCGTGCAAAATCTTATAAACACGAACATTTAACAGGAATTTCAAAATCTAAATGGGTAGATCCTTTGGTAGACATTTTTATTTCGACTGGCGTTGATATGGTCGATCAGGAAATGAGAAGCATGTTCTCTTTATTGAAGCCAAAATACCAACAAAATTATTATCGATTTAATCCTGAAATTCCAGAATCTGCATTGGATTTAGGAAATGTTTCCAACAGTAATATTAAAACGTTATTGGACGTTGCCAATGATTATGTAGCAAAACACAAAGAACATTTGGACGAAGTGGTTCAAAAATTAATTTTCAATCAAGTTGAAATCTCATAAAAAAAGGCTTTGAACAAAATTTCAAAGCCTTTTCTAATTTCTATTTATTTCGAACATAAACAAATATTTCCTGTTCTCGATTCAATCCTCTATTATCCACAATACTCTCTAAACAAGCGTGACAATCTGTTACAATTCCCTCTCCATTGTAATTTGTATAACTTCCATTTTCTAGCGCAACAACATGCGGTTTTAACAAATCTGCATTCAGTTTTTTGCGTTCACCAATCAACGTGTACACATATTCGCGTCCAGTTTCGTCCGTAAAATTATCCACTTTATAAATTTGATCCAATTCTCTTTCGTGATCAATTATAACAAATAAGTAGTCTTTGTGGCTATCTTTTTCAAAAAAAATTCTTCTCATAGCTTCAATTGTTTGACTCAAATTTAATAAAAGAATATTGGTTTTACCAATGAAAATTAAAAAGTTTTATGAGAATTTTAAAATATTATCAATTTCAAAACAGATTATATTTTACTTTTACATCAACCAAAACACAAAAATGAAAACTCTTCTAAAAATCTTAACTTTAGGATTAATTTGCCTTATTTGTCAACCAATTTTTGCGCAAAAAAACGCACAATTAAAACTCGACTTCGAAAAAATTATCCATTCAAAACATTCATTTCCTTTTAATGGAGCGGTAATAGTTTCCAAAAATAGCAAAACGATTTATGAAAAAGTACACGGATTTAAGAATTTTGAAGAGAAAATTGCACTAAATAAATCAAATCAATTTGAAATTATGTCAAATACGAAATTGTTTACGTCAGTATTAATTTTGAAAGAAGTCGAAAAATGGAATATCAATTTGCAAAAATCGATTAAGACATATTTACCAGAAATCACTCAATCTTGGGCAGATTCTGTTTCAGTTCATCAATTGCTTAATCATACACATGAAATTCAAGATATCACAAAACCTTTGTTGTTCAAACCAGGAACAGAGTTCAAATATGGAAATTATTCGTGTGTTCTTTTAGGTAAAATTTTGACTAAAGTAACGCATAAAACTTTCAGAGAATTGGCAACAAATTTATTCAAAGAAATTGGTTTGAAAGAAACTTTTGTGTATTCCAAAACCGAAAAGTATCAATTGGCTCAAGCATATTTTTATCGAAATGATTCGCTTATTCCAAATTATCAAACCCTGATTAATGAAGAAAATTTACCTGCGGATGGAATTATTTCTACTGCGAATGATTTAGTAAAATGAATAATTTATTACACAATGGTAAAATTCTACACCCCGAAACATATCAACTTTTGATCACACCTTCTACTCTTTCGCTACACGATGTTTTTGGACAAATGCCACAAGGTTATGCCTATAACATCAGAAATATAACCGAAAACAACATCAATTACATTGGACATACGGGATTAGGAGATGGTTTTTCTGCGATAAATATCTATTTCCCAAAATCAAAAGTTTGTTTGGTTGTCTTGCAAAATATAATGCCAGATGATTCGGAAGACTATTATTTTTATGAAAAAAAATTCAAAAATTTGCTTTTAAAAAACGATTTGACACAATAATTCAATTAAGTTACTATAAAACAACATTTTTGGTATTATCCTTGTAGAAAATTTGTATCTTAATTCCAACTAAAACGAATAAAAACTAACCAATTGAAATTCAATATAAAAAAAATACTAAAATATTTTTCTATCACACTGGTTTCGATAATTCTATTGTTGACCATTGCAATTTTTAGTTTACAATTTCCTGCTGTACAAAATTTTGTAAAAAATAAATTAGTCGATTACCTCGAAAATAAAATACATACAAAGGTTCAATTAGATCGTGTTTATATCGATTTTCCAAACAGTTTGGTCATGGAAAATCTTTTTTTGCAAGGACAAGATGTGGACACGCTTTTATCGGTCAAAAAGTTTGACGTTGGTTTGGATATTTGGCAATTGACCAAAAGTAAAGCAGATATAAAATCTGTTAATTTGAACGGTGTTCATGCCAATGTTATCCGTAAACCAGATGGAAAATTCAATTTCGATTATATTATCAATGCTTTTGCAACTGACGAAAAAGACGAAAGTCCTTCAAAGCCATTTATCATTTCGTTAGATAAAATAAAACTGAATGATATTAATGTTTCATTCAATGATCAGCAAGCGGCAAATAACATCAAAGTTCATCTAAATTCGTTTGATACACGTGTCAAAAAATTCGATTTAGAGCAAAATTCTTATGGAATTGGTGATATCAATTTGGATGGTTTAAAGCTAAAATTGAAACAAGATATTGTAAAAGAAGTTGCGAAAAAAGTAGAAGAAAAAGTTGATTCTTTGAATGATCAAAAGCCAATGAAAATTGAGTTGAACGGAATTAATTTAACCAATTTTGACATCGATTATGGCGACGATATTTCGGGAATGTTTGCAAAAGTCAAATTCAAAGATTTCAAAACGCGTGTTAAAAAACTTGATTTACAACAAAATTCTTATGGGGTTGATGATATTTTGGTGAATGGTTTGTTGGTTGATTTTAATCAAAAAATGGTTGAAAAAATTCAAGAAAATAATGTGGATAGAATTGATCCAACTAGAAAACAAACTCCATTTCAAATTGGGTTGAATAAGATTAATTTGAATGATATCAAAGTCAATTATGGTGACGAAAATTCGAAGACTTTTGCCAAAGTTAACCTAAACGAATTTGAAACTCAAGTCAATAAACTTGATCTTGAAAATTCAATTTTCGACATCGAAAATATTTTGTTGAAAGACGCTGATATCGAAGCGAATTTATTCCTTTCTTCGAACAATTCTACTTCTACTTCATCCACTTCTTCAGCCCCAATGAATTTGGTTTTGAACGAAACGAAATTTGAAAATGTAAAAGTAAAATACAACAATACTGCAGAACGCCGAACAGCCCAAGGAATGGATTTTAATCATTTGGATTTTTCTAAATTAAATCTTGATTTGCGCGATTTCGAAATGAAAAATAACACATTTGCTGGACAAGTAAAAAGTGCTGAAATAAAAGAATCAAGAGGATTGAATATTCAGAAATTAACAACAGATTTCTTGTACGCAGATACACAAGCGTATCTGAAAAACCTTTATTTACAAACACCAAGAACCGTTCTTCGTGACGAAGTTATTTTGCGTTACAATACGATTAATGAGTTAACTTCTCATCCAGAAAATGTTTTGGTTAATGCGAATATCAAAAATTCAAAAATTGGTTTGGCAGATATTTTAAATATTGCTCCAACGCTTAGAAATACGACGCCTTTCGACAAATATCCAAACGCCATTCTGAGTGTTAACACCAATGTAAAAGGAAAAGTAAACGATTTATTGATTAATAATCTCCAAGTTTCTGGTTTAGATGATTTGCAACTTTCGGCTTCTGGAAGAGTGAAAAATGCGATGAATCCAAAGAATTTATTTTATGATTTGAACATCAAAAACTTCTCAACATCTTCTAAAACGATATACAATTTAATTCCGAAAAATACTATTCCAACTAACATTAGAATTCCTTCAAAGCTTTCTGTCAAAGGAAAAGCGAAAGGAACAACCGAAATCATCAATACACAATTGGCAATAAATTCTACGTTGGGAAATGCGAAAATTGATGCAATTGTGGACATGCAAAAAAAGGATGCCGAGAAATATAATGTCAAAGCAGACCTACAAAATTTGGATATTGGAACGCTTATTAGCAACAAGGATTTAGGCAAAATAACAGGAAAAATTAATGCTATTGGAACAAGTTTCAACCCAGAAAAAATGGTTACAAAACTTTCAGGAACCGTTTCATCAGCTTATTACAATAAATATACTTATCAAAATATTACACTCGATGCAAAAGTGAATCATGGAGTATTTGATGCACATATTTTATCAAAAGATCCAAACGCGAATCTTAATTTGACAGCTTCTGGCGTGTACAAAAAAGATTTATCTAATGTAAAATTGAATGGAAATATTGTCAAATTAGATGTTCAAAAACTTGGTTTTTACAACGAACCGATGATTGTTGCAGGAGAAATTGATGCCAATTTCGCTGATTTAAATCCAGATTATTTAAATGGTTCTTTATATCTAAAAAACTTTGCATTATCCAATACAAAAGATATTTTTCCAATGCAAGAAGTAAGCTTGATTGCGACTTCAACTGCTGATTCAAATCAAATTAGTTTGACTTCACAATTGGCCGATTTGGATATGAAAGGAAAATTTAAATTGACACAAATTTTTGGTTCGATAACTTCAACAATTAACCAATATTATGAATTTCAGAAACCAAATAAAGACGAAAAAATAGAACCTCATCAATTCTTTACTTTGAATGCAAAAATTAAAGATGATGAGTTGATTCGAAGATTTGTTCCCGATTTGAAAAGCTTCGAAACCATAACACTTGACGCAACTTATAATGCCGATTCAAAACAAATCAATGTTGATGGAAAAATTCCGAATTTAACGTACGGAACAAATACGATTAACAATGGATTGATAAAACTATCCAACCAAGACGAATCCTTATTGTATTCGTTGAATGTGGATGCATTAAAAAGTGAAAGTTTTCAATTACAAAAAATTGATTTGAATGGTGATATTACAAATAATGTGATCAATTATAACGTTTCGACAAAGGATGCGAAAGATGCAACACAATTTTTGGTGGCTGGAAATCTAAAAACGCTAAACGATATCACGGAAATTAGTCTTAATCCGAATGGATTGGTCTTAAACTACGATGAATGGCAAGTTGGTGAAGGAAATTTAATTCAGTTGAGAAAAGATGGAATTGTGGCGAATAATTTCAGTTTGATGAACAATGGAAGTCAAATTTTATTGCAATCTGAATCGGAAAAAGGAACAAGTCCGCTGAATATTACCATCAAAGATTTCAAAATTGAAACCATTGCAGAAATCATTAAAAAAGATGATTTACCTGCCGAAGGAATAATCAATGGAACAGCTCAAATTAGAGATTTAAACAAAGAAATGACCTTCAATGCTGATTTGACCGTTTCAGATTTAAAAGCTTTCGGAAATCCTATTGGAAATATTATAGCAAAAGTACAAAACACTTCTCCAACCATGATTAACGCTGATATTACCTTAGATGGAAACAGCAACAACATGAAGATTTTTGGAGATTATAATACCAAAGAAAGTGCGTTTGATTTAGCTTTAGATATCAATCGATTAGAAATGAAATCAGTGCAAGGATTTACAATGAATCGAATCAAAGATACAGAAGGTTATATTTCTGGAAATCTAAAAATCGTTGGAACAATGGATAAACCGAGCATTTTAGGTCAAGTCAAATTTAATCAAGTTGGTTTAACGATTGCTGAAACAGGAAGTAATTTCAGAAAAATTGATGACGCGATTGATTTCACGAACAAAGGAATTGAGTTCAATCGATTCAAAATTAATGACAACGATGGCAATTCATTAACGATAAGAGGAGAAATTTTAACGGAAACTTACCGTGACTTCGCCTTCAATTTAACAGCAAATGCACGAGATTTCAATGTGGTAAATTCAGAAAAATCGAACGATGCGATCATGTATGGAAAGTTAGCTGTCAATGCAAACTTAACGATAAAAGGTGATTTAGATTTACCTAAAGTAAACGGAATTTTAACCGTAACTGATGACACGAATTTTACATTTGTTTTACCTCAATCCTCGCCTTCTTTACAAGAGCGAGAAGGAATTGTCGAATTCATCGATCAAGATCAAGTGGCGCTTCAAGAAACAATTAAAACAGATGAATTAATAGCCGAATCTAAAATAAAAGGGTTAGATGTAAGTGTCAATATTGAAATTAGCAAAGAAGCCAAGACATCAATTATCATCGACAAAGCAAACGGAGATTTTGTAGAAATACAAGGTGAAGCCGAATTAACAGGCGGAATGGATCCTTCAGGAAAAATGACGTTGGTTGGCGTTTATCAAGTAGAAAAAGGTGCGTACGAACTTTCGGTGAGCTTGTTAAAACGTCGTTTTGATATTCAGAAAGGAAGTAGCATTACATGGACTGGTGAGCCAACTACAGCCAATTTAGACATTACGGCGATTTACAAAACAAAAGCCGCTCCTATTGATTTAATCGAACAACAAATTTCGGGCTATTCTTCTTCTGAAATGAACATGTACAAACAACGAATTCCGTTTAATACCGAGTTAATTTTGAAAGGTGAATTATTAAAACCTGATATTAAATTCAATATTTCAATGGATAAAGAGAATCCTTCCATTGCAACTGCGGTGATCGAAAATACACAATTGAAATTGGATCAGTTGAAAAATGATGAAGCCGAAATGAACAAGCAAGTATTTGCCTTGTTATTATTGAATCGTTTTATTGGCGAAAATCCATTCGAAAGTAAAACAAGTGTTTCTGCAGAAACAATGGCGCTACAAAGTGTAAGTAATATTTTGTCGCAACAATTGAATAATTTGGCGGATGATTTAATCCAAGGAATTGATATCGATTTGGGATTAGATACACAAGACGATTATTCTTCAGGATCTAAAAACACACGTACTGATCTGAATGTTGCCGTGAGCAAACGATTACTAAACGACCGATTGAAAGTTTCGGTTGGAAGTAATTTTGGATTAGATGGTGATGCACGAGAAAATGAAAACATGACTAATATTGCGGGTGATATCACAATTGATTATAGCTTATCTCGTGATGGTCGATACATGTTGAGAGCTTATCGAAAAGATGAATACCAAGTTGCATTACAAGGACAAATTGTAGAAACAGGTGTTGGATTTATCATCACATTAGATTACGATAAATTCAAAGAAATTTTCGAGAAAAGAAGAAAAAATAGAACGAACAGAGCAAATAGAATTACACAAAATCAAGAAGTGAAACCATGAAAAAATCAGTTTTAACCTATATCAAATTTATAACTTGTTCAATTTCTATTTTAGGTATTTCTTCTTGTAGCAATACACGTTTTCTGAAAGAAGGTGAAATGCTTTACACGGGCTCTAAATTAACAATAGAAGGCGACTCGTTAAGCAAAGCCGACAAAGCTGAACTAAAAGATAATCTCGAAAAAAATATCATTCCAAAACCTAATTCAAGTTTTTTTGGACTTCGTCCGCGTTTGTACATTTACAACATCACCAGCGAACCTAAAAAGCAAAAAGGACTGAAATATTGGTTAAAATATAAAGTGGGTGAAAAACCTGTTTTATTGGGAGATGTAGACATCGAATTCAATAAAAAAATTCTGGTCAATTATTCAGAAAACAAAGGATTTTTCAATGCCAAAGCACAAGATGATACAATAAGTAAAAACAAAAAAGCGGAAGTACATTATGTTTTGCAACCGCGCAAACGTTATTACATCAACCAAGTTAATTTTCCAAAAGATACCACTTTAGCGGTCAACAAAGAAATTAAAAAAACACAAGCAAATACGTTACTGAAAGATAAGCAACCTTTCGATTTAGATGTGATCAAAGCTGAACGAGAACGAATAGATGCACGTCTGAAAGAAAATGGTTACTATTATTTTCATCCCGATAACATCATTGTACAAGCGGATAGTACGGTTACCAATAAGCAAGATGTCGAACTTTTTGTAAAGTTAAAAGATAAAACACCAGAACAAGCCAAACAACAATATAGCATTGACAAAGTAATTGTTTTCCCAGATTATAACATTCGCGAAGCGCGAAAAGGAATCTATAAAATGCCCATGAACAACGATTCGTTATCGAAATATGAGCAAAATGGTTTTTACATGGTTGATCTAAAAAATAGTTTCAAACCAAAAGTTTTTGACCGTGTGTTATATTTTAAAACGGGAGAGATTTACAACCGAGCAGATCATAATTTAACCCTGAATCGATTAATTAATTTGGGTGTTTTCAAATTTGTGAAAAATGATTTCGTGATTTCTGATTCGGTTAACCATAAATTTGATGTGTATTATACCTTAACACCACGCGAATTTCAGTCGTTGAGATTAGAAGTTTTAGGACGAACAAACTCGGCGAATTATGGTGGTGGTGAGTTAAATCTCAATTGGACACATCGCAATATTTTCAAAGGGGCAGAACAGCTTAAAATGGCTTTATATGGAGCATTTGACATGCAATTGGGCGGACAAAAAGATGCGAATAATATTTTTAGAGCTGGTTTTAATACGCAACTTTCGATTCCAAGAATTGTCGCGCCTTTCAAATTTCATTCGTCAAGTGCGTTTGTACCGAGAACCAATATTGAGATTGGTTACGAATATCAAAACAGATCGAGATTATATACACTTCATAATTTCAATACTTCTTTTGGTTACGTTTGGAAAGAGAATGCGCAAAAAGAACACAATTTAAAAGTTTTTAGTGCGACTTTATTGTTTCCAGAAAAAGTAACAGATGAATATAACAGCAAGATTTACGATTCAATTGGAAATATCATCAACCCAAGTTTAAAACGTGTAGTGGACAAACAATTAATCTTTGGACCACAATATTCATACACGTATACAACCACGATGTTACCACGAAAAAGCACATTTTACTACCGTGGATCTGTCGATTTAGCGGGAAATTTAACTGGTTTGATTACAGGTGCAAATGTAAAAAAAGACAAGGAAAAAAAGATTTTCAAAATTCCATTTAGTCAATACGCAAAAATGGAACACGACTTCCGTTTTTATCATAAATTTTCAGATAAATCATCAATTGCCACACGATTTATTGGTGGCATCGCTTATCCGTACGGAAATTCAGAATTTGTTCCCTACTCGAAACAATTCTTTGTCGGAGGAAGCAACAGTATTCGCGCATTTAGAGCGCGAACATTAGGACCAGGAAGTTATGATCCACGTAACCAAAATGCAAATTTCTTTTATGATCAATCGGGTGATATTAAATTAGAAGTAAATGCAGAATTTAGACAAAAATTATTCAGTTTTCTTAACCTTGCCTTGTTTGTTGATGCTGGAAACATTTGGTTAATTAACGAAGATGAAACACGTCCAGGTGCTAAGTTTTCAAAAGAGTTTATGAATGAAATTGCAGTTGGAGCTGGTTTAGGACTACGTCTAGATTTTAATATCTTAATTTTAAGATTAGATTTAGCAACACCGCTTCGTGTCCCATATTATGAAAAAAATGATCGATGGACATTTGATAAGATTGATTTCGGAGATAAAGCATGGCGAAAAGATAATTTAATTTTGAATATTGCCATTGGATATCCGTTCTAAGCAAAGCGTAAAGCAAAAATAAAAAAAATGAGCGTCACAATGGACGCTCATTTTTTTTATTTAATCATATATTTATTTCAAATCAAAACGATCTGCATTCATCACTTTATTCCAAGCGGCAACGAAATCATGTACAAATTTATCTTGCGCATCAGCTTGTGCATAAACTTCTGCTACGGCACGTAATTCAGAATTTGAACCGAATACTAAATCCGCACGAGTTCCTGTCCATTTTGGTGCTCCAGTTTTACGATCAGATCCCATGTAGATTTCTTTCGTTTCATCTGTCGCTTTCCAAACAGTACCCATATCCAATAAATTCACAAAGAAATCATTTGTCAATTGACCTGGACGATCAGTGAAAATACCATGTTTCGAACCATCATAATTCGCATTCATCGCACGCATTCCACCAACTAAAACTGTCAATTCTGGAGCAGTCAACGTTAACAATTGTGCTTTATCAATCACCAATTCTTCTGTCGAAACAGATCTTCTTGTGTTTTTGCGGTAGTTTTTAACCCCATCTGCAATTGTTTCTAAGTACGCTACAGATTCAACCTCTGTTTCCTCTTGCGTTGCATCTCCACGACCTGCTGCAAACGGAACTGTAATTGTTTTTCCAGCATCTTTTGCTGCTTTTTCAATCGCTGCATTTCCTCCTAAGACAATTAAATCGGCAATCGAAACTTGTTTTGACGAATTCGCTGAATTAAATTCTTGTTGAATATTTTCTAAAGCTGTTAAGACTTTATTCAATTGAATTGGATTATTTGCTTCCCAATTTTTCATTGGTTCCAAACGAATACGCGCACCATTCGCTCCTCCACGTTTATCCGATCCACGGAAAGAAGAAGCCGAAGCCCAAGCTGTAGAAACCAATTCTGAAACAGATAATCCTGAAGCTAAAATTTTCGCTTTCAAATCAGCGATATCAGCCTCGTCAATTAATTCATGCGTAACAGCTGGAATTGGATCTTGCCAAGTGAATACTTCATTCGGTACATCTGCACCTAAATAACGAGAAAGTGGTCCCATATCACGGTGCGTTAACTTGAACCACGCTTTACGGAAAGCATCTTCAAATTCTTCTGGATGTTCCAAGAAACGACGTCCAATTTTTTCGTAAGCTGGATCCATGCGTAACGCAATATCCGAAGTCAACATCGTTGGTCTTAATTTTTTTGAAGCATCATGCGCATGTGGAATAATTTCGCCTACATCTTTTGCTACCCATTGATGAGCACCTGCAGGAGATTTTGTTAATTCCCATTCGAAACCAAATAAATAACTTAAAAATAAATTTGACCATTCTGTTGGTTTACTTGTCCAAGTTACTTCAATACCAGATGTAATTGTATCACCTGCATTTCCTGTTCCGTACGAGTTTTTCCAACCCAAACCTTGCATTTCCAAATCAGAAGCTTCAGGGTCTGGTCCTACATGATCAGCCGAAGCCGCACCATGTGTTTTTCCGAAAGTGTGACCACCGGCAATCAACGCCAATGTTTCTTCATCATTCATCGCCATACGCGCAAACGTATCACGAATATCGCGTGCAGAAGCCAAAGGGTCTGGATTACCATCTGGTCCTTCTGGATTCACGTAAATTAATCCCATTTGTACCGCAGCCAACGGATTTTCTAAATCGCGATCACCAGAATAACGGCTATTTGCACCACCACTCTCTTCTAACCATATTTTTTCAGAACCCCAATAAACATCCATATTTGGTTCCCAAACATCAGCACGACCACCAGCAAAACCTAACGTTTTGAATCCCATCGACTCTAATGCTACATTTCCTGTTAAGATAATTAAATCTGCCCACGAAATTTTATTACCATATTTTTGTTTGATAGGCCAAATTAAACGACGCGCTTTGTCCAACGAAACGTTGTCTGGCCATGAGTTAAGCGGCGCAAAACGTTGCTGTCCTTCACCTGCTCCACCACGACCATCTTGCACACGGTATGTACCCGCACTATGCCACGCCATACGAATGAAAAATGGACCATAATGCCCAAAATCTGCTGGCCACCAATCTTGAGAATCAGTCATCAAAGCATTTAAATCAGCTTTAACAGCTTCTAAATCTAATTTTTTAAATTCTTCGGCGTAATTAAAATCTTCCCCCATTGGGTTCGATTTGTTTGAATGTTGACGTAAAATATCAACTTTTAATTGATTTGGCCACCAATCTTGATTTTGTGTTCCTTCTCCTGCCACTGGTTTTGACATTGTACCATTGTGGAAAGGGCATTTTGAAATATCACCTCCTTGATTCTCCATGAATACTATTTTTTTATGTTTAATAATTTTTGTTTTGTAAATATCATAAATATAGTAATTTGTCTTATCAATTAAAAATCAAATTGTTTTATCAATCAATCAATTTATTTTATATAGAATGTAAATTAAATAGTTATTAATTATATTATAAAAATTGATTCGTTTATTTTTAATGAGTAAAGAGATTTCGAGAATCCTCTAGCTTTTAAGTTTATATCTGTATCAAGATAAAACTACATTTCACATAATATCAATGCATAGAAATTTTCAATCTTAACTTCAATATATCTTAACATCGTAAAATTATTATAGTCAAAAAAATGTTTATACATTTGTAACAATGAAATTTATAATTCTCATAATTGCATTATATGTTAATGTTCTATCATTTTTTCCGTGTCAGGATACAAATAGTAATGGAGCACTAACTTCTATGGTACATAGTGAGAATGAAACACCTAATCATAAAGATCAATGTAGTCCTTTGTGCGTTTGTAATTGTTGTCAAATTACAATTTCATCAATGAAATTTACACGATTACTAAAAACTCCTAAAGTTTTTGAACCAAATACTTCCAAGAAAATACAATTCAAAAAGAATACAATTCAAAACCAATTGTATGCCGATATCTGGCAACCTCCTAAAATAAATATTGCTTAACGAGACGATTTCTTTTTTCGTCTACACATTGATTTCAATTGATATAAAATTGAAGTCAACACTTTTCTGTGCTCATTTATTTTGATAATAAGTGGGTAATGTTAATACAATTAATCAAATTATCTGTGTTAGATAAAATCATAAAATTTAGTATCCAAAACAAAATTGTTATTGGAATTATGACTGTATTGTGGATTATCTGGGGCGTATGGAGCGCAACAAAATTGCCAATAGATGCGGTACCCGATATTACCAACAATCAAGTCCAAATTATTACGGTCAGCCCTACTCTAGCTGGTCAAGAAGTAGAACAATTGGTCACTTTTCCAATTGAGCAAAGTATTGCGAATATTCCTGATATCGAAGAAACAAGAAGTATTTCTCGTTTTGGTTTATCTGTGATTACGGTAGTGTTTAAAGAAGATGTAGATATTTATTTTGCGCGTCAATTAGTCAACGAAAAATTAAAAGAAGCACAAGAAGACATTCCGCAAGGTGTTGGCATTCCCGAATTATCACCTGTGAGTACTGGTCTTGGAGAAGTCTATCAATATATTTTACATCCTAAAAAGGGAAGTGAGAAAAAATACAATTCAAAACAATTGCGCGAAATGCAAGATTGGATTGTTCGTAGACAATTAAACGGAACGCCTGGTGTTGCTGAGATCAATAGTTTCGGTGGAGAATTGAAGGAATACGAAGTTGCTTTAGATCCGAATAGATTGCGCGCAATGGGAATTAGTGTATCGGATATTTTTGATGCCTTAGAAAAAAATAATCAAAATACTGGAGGAGCTTACATCGATAAGAAGCCAAATGCTTACTTTATTCGAGGAATTGGAATGGTAACTTCTTTAGATGATGTAAAATTAATTCCTATAAAAAATGCGACGGGAACTGTTTCTATTTTTATAAAAGATGTAGCTGATGTAAGACTAGGACATGCCATACGATACGGAGCAATGACTTACAATGGTGAAGTAGATGCTGTTGGTGGTGTTGTGATGATGTTAAAAGGTGCGAATTCTAATGAAGTAGTTAATCTAATTAAAGAAAAAATACCAACAATTCAAAAATCGTTACCAGATGATATCGTCATCGAGCCTTTCCTTGATCGAACGAATTTAGTAAATCGTGCAATTAAAACAGTAGAAAAAAATCTGATCGAAGGTGCATTAATTGTCATTTTTGTATTGGTTATTTTTCTTGGTAATCTAAGAGCTGGTTTAATCGTTGCATCTGCCATTCCTCTATCCTTATTATTTGCATTAGGAATGATGAATGTTTTTGGTGTGAGTGCGAATTTAATGAGTTTAGGAGCTATTGATTTTGGATTGATAGTCGATGGAGCAGTTATTATTGTAGAAGCGACTTTACATCATCTAGGGCTTAGAAAATCAACGCATCGATTAACCCAAAAAGAAATGGATGAAGAGGTTTTTCTTTCAGCTTCAAAAATTAGAAATTCAGCCGCATTCGGGGAAATCATCATACTTATTGTCTACATTCCTATTCTTACTTTGGTTGGTGTAGAAGGAAAAATGTTTACACCAATGGCTAAAACAGTTGGCTTTGCAATTCTAGGCGCATTGATTCTTTCGTTAACGTACATCCCAATGATGAGTGCTTTATTTTTATCAAAAAAGCCTACTCTCAAAGCTTCTTTTTCAGATAAAATGATGGTGAAAATCCATAAAGTTTATGAACCATTATTAGAAAAAGCAATCCGAATCAAATATTGGTTAGTTGGTATTACTGTTGCAATTTTTGCAGTATCAATTATTCAATTCAGAAATATGGGTGGCGAATTTATTCCACAATTACAAGAAGGTGATTTTGCTTTTCACTGTATTTTACCACAAGGAAGTTCCTTAACCCAAAGTTTAGAAACATCCATGCAAGCTTCTCGAATTTTAAAAGAATTTGATGAAGTAAAAATGGTCGTTGGTAAAACAGGTTCCGCTGAGGTTCCTACAGATCCTATGCCTCCTGAAGCAACAGATATGATTGTGGTTCTAAAACCAAAGGACGAATGGAAACGTAACATTTCTTATGAAGAATTAGGTGATGAAATGATGGAAAAACTAGAGGTTATTCCTGGTGTTTTCTTTGAAAAAAATCAACCAATCCAAATGCGTTTTAATGAATTGATGACAGGAATTCGACAAGATGTAGCTGTCAAAATTTTTGGCGAAAATTTAGATTCTCTCTCTTATTATGCAGATAAAACCTCAAAAGCAATTCAATCTGTTGAAGGTGTTACAGCGCCACAAGTGGAACGCGTAAGTGGTTTGCCTCAGATTAATGTTGAATATGACCGAATCCGAATGGCAAATTATGGATTAAACATTCAAGATGTAAATGATATGTTGAGTACAGCATTTGCTGGAAAAACAGCTGGACAAGTTTTCGAGAATGAACGACGCTTTGATTTGGTTGTTCGATTGGATAGTGCGCATCGAAAAAGCATTGATGACATTAACAATTTAATGATTCCTACAAGTTCTGGTAATCAAATTCCGATCTCTCAGGTGGCAAATGTGAGTTATAAATTAGGCGCTTCACAAATTAGTCGCGAAGAAGGAAAACGAAGAATTGTAATTGGTTTCAACGTAAAAGATCGCGATGTACAATCGGTTGTAAAAGATATTCAGACAAAATTAGACAATGAACTCAAATTACCTTCTGGCTATTATTTCACCTATGGAGGGCAGTTCGAAAATCTGCAAGCAGCTAGTCAACGTTTGATGATTGCTGTACCAATCTCCTTATTATTAATTTTTATGTTATTGTATTTCACATTTCATTCATTCAAACAAGCAGCATTAATTTTCACAGCAATTCCAATGAGTGCAATCGGAGGTATTTTTGCATTAATTATTCGCGATATGCCATTTAGTATTAGTGCCGGAATTGGTTTTATTGCTTTGTTCGGAGTAGCTGTTTTAAACGGGATTGTTTTAATTGGAACATTCAATCAATTAGAAAAAGAAGGAGAAAAAAATATTCTAAAACGAATAATGGAAGGAACCAATATCCGATTACGACCAGTATTAATGACAGCAACAGTTGCATCGTTAGGATTTTTACCGATGGCAATTTCCACAGGCGCAGGTGCCGAGGTTCAAAAACCTTTAGCAACAGTTGTCATTGGAGGATTAATCACAGCTACTTTTTTAACCTTATTTGTATTACCAATGTTATATTTAATATTTAATTCAAAACTTCCGAAAATAAAATTGAATTCAAAAAATTCACTTCCATTCCTTGTCATCGGAATGTTTTTGATGGGACAATCTATTCAAGCGCAAACTCGTTCAATTAATATTCAAGAAGCTCAACAAATTGCAATTGAAAATAATCCATTAATCAAAGCAAATGAACGAAGTATTTCATCAAGTGAAGCTTTAAAAGGAACCGCAAATGAATTACCAAAATTAAATGTGGAAGCACAACTTGGGCAATATGCGAGTCCAAAATTTGATTATGGTTTATCTATTTCTCAAAGTATTCCATTTCCAACGATTTTTAAACACCGAAAGGCAGTGTTAGAATCAGAAGTGAATAACAAGAAGATACAAAAGGAAGTGACAACAAACGAATTGTTGAAACAAGTGAGAACCTATTTCTATCAGATCGAATATTTAGAATATAACCATGATCAACTCGAACAATTAAATAAACTTTATTTAGAATTTATTCGAATTGCTTCGGTTCGATTTAATGCAGGTGATATTAAGAAAATCGAAATTAATACAGCAGAAACACAACAAGGAGAAATCAATTTGTTGCTGAAACAAAACAAAGTGTATTTAGCAAATGCGTACAAAAATCTAAACGTATTATTGAATACCGAAGAGAATTTTACAATTACCAAAGAGACAAATTATATTCCATTAAAATTGAGTGGAATTTTAGACGGTTCTACAATTGATAATAATCCTACTCTCAAAGCTTTTTACCAACAGATGGAAATTACAGAACGAAACAAAGAAGTCGTAAAAGCCGAAGGTTTACCAGAATTTTCACTTGGTGTAAACAGTTTATCGATGATTGGAATGCACGAAAAAAATGGAGTACAAAGGTATTACAATGGCCTTGATCGTTTTACTTCTGTAAACCTTGGTGTTGCAATTCCATTAACGTTTGGTGCTACAAAGGCAAAAATCAAAGCTTTGGAATATGATAAACAAGCCATTCAAGAAACAGCCAATTTTCAAAAACAACAGTTAACGATTCAACTTGATAATTCAATTAATCAATATCAACAAGATTGGGAACAATATGAGTATTATGTAAACCAAGCCATTCCAAATGCAGAAAAAATTGTAAAAGCAGCTCAATTGGGTTATAAAACTGGTGAAATTTCGTATGTCGAATATCTTTTTGCCTTACAAACCGCAACGGATATTCAATTAAAATATCTTGAATCGATACAACAAGTCAATCAAACTGTTGTCAATATTAATTCTATCATCAATCAATAAAATGAAAAAAATAAAGATTATTATCTATAGCGTGTTAGCCATATTATTTCTAAGTAGTTGTACCAAAGAAACAAAAACGGAACAACCAATCGAGGAAAAAAAAGCTGAGCACGAAGAAGCGCCACAAACAGTTGCTACGCTAACAGAAGAACAAATGAAGGCTGTTGGTGTAAAACTGGGAACTATTGAAGTAAAGGAGCTAACGGCTATGATTAAAGCAAATGGACTTTTGAATGTTCCGAATAGCAATATGGCAAGTGTTGCATCTATGTTTGGTGGAGTAATACAAACATTGCCAATTCAGGAAGGTTCGTATGTCAAAAAAGGACAAGTAATTGCGACAATTTCAAACCCAGAATTTATTATTACACAAGAGCAATACTTAACTGTTTTGAGTCGAATTACCTATGCAGAGCAAGAATTTAGACGACAAAAAGAATTGTTTGATAACGATGCTGGTGCAAAAAAGAATCTTCAGAACTCTTCTGCCGAATTGAAAACATTACGTTCTCAAAAAGCATCTTTATCTCGTCAACTTCAAATGATGGGAATTAATCCTTCTAAAGTAACCAATGCAAATTTGAGAAATGGAATGGTAATTACAGCACCAATTAGTGGAACAGTAAGTAAAATTATTGCGCAAATAGGAAGTTATGTAGATGTCTCATCTCCCGTCGCTGAAATCATTGATAATAGTTCTATTCACTTAGATTTGCAAGTTTTCGAGAAAGATTTACCTAAAATGAAAGTTGGTCAAGTCATTCAATTTGAATTAACAAACAATCCAGGAAACAGTTACGAAGCAGTCGTGTACAGTATTGGTTCTTCTTTCGAAAATGAAAGTAAAACCATTGCAGTACATAGCAAAGTACGAGGAAATAAATCTGGATTGATAAATGGAATGAATATTACAGGAGCCGTAAGCTTAAGTAATTCCTCTACACCTGCTGTTCCCAATGAAGCAATTGTAGAAGCGGATGGTAAATTTTACATCTTTGTCAAAACAAACAAAAAAGTAGAAGAGCATACAGACGAAGAAAGTAAAGATCCGAACGAAAAGAACAAAGAACATAAAAATGAAAAATCGATAAACTTTGAAAAAATCGAAGTTGTAAAAGGTTCTTCAGATATGGGTTACACAGCTATTACAACCGTAAATGAAATTGATCCAACTACACAGATTGTTGTAAAAGGAGCCTTTTTCGTTAATGCTAAATTAAGTAATTCTGGCGATCACGGACATTAAAAACAATTCAAATAAATTGAGTTGTTCCCCTAACTAACTTCCAATAAAAAGTCCGATAAACAATATGTTTATTGGACTTTTTATAGTTGTAATAAATAAGTAACTATTTAATTCGTAATTCAAAAATCTCAAATACTTTTTAATAATTCGTTATCATCGTCAAATTCTTCGATACAACGTTTTACAAACGTCACTCAGACTGACGCGATACTGAGAAGCTGAAATAAATTCAACTTGACGAATCGTTGTCATTTAAAAAAATATTTGAAATAAAGAATTTGAGATTAAGAGGAGGAGCCATGGTATGGCTCAGGTATTCCTTTTCTTTTATGTCACTTTTTTTCGTCAAAAAAACTAACGAAAAAAGACTTGGCCGTAAACCTCTCTACTAA
>NZ_DDBA01000040.1:0-3127 GCF_002333005.1 Empedobacter sp. UBA2044 | reverse complement strand
GCTAAAACCTTTTTTACGTTTTATTCAACCATTTTCTTAACGTGTGAGTTTTAATGCCGGGTTTTCATCCTTTTTCAATATTCAAATCCACTTTCAACAAAGAATTTATAAACTGTTATTGCTGAAAAGTCGAGCGTCAATTCGGCGTAAAGAGCGTTAAAAATGATTTACAGTTCACATTTTTATGTGAATGATTTAAAGCATTTAGCGAATAGCCATTATTGACCGACTTGTAAGCACGGACTTGATTTTTTGATTACTTTTTGATCAAGACTTCCCCAAAGGGTATATGAATTCATTTGAAAACAATAATAACCCATGAATAAAAAGTAATAAATAAAGAACTACTAATTATTCTCTTATTCACGTAATTATGTTCAGAACCTCAACTCATTGTTAATTTGAGGTATCGAGAAATCTATTACTTTCATTTTTTTATTCATAGCTTATCTATTTTAATTATAGGTATTCATATGCCCTTCGGGGAATCGTCAAAAAAACTAACGAAAAAAGACTTGGCCGTAAACCTCTCTACTAAAAATGTTCTCATTCCACTAAAGATTTTACAAACCCTACGGGCTAAAAACTTTTTAACGCTGCATTCAACCATTTTCTTAACCTGAGAGTTTTAATGCCGGATTTTTCTAATTCTTTTTCAATATTCAAATTCCTTGTCATTCAGAACTTTCAAAGAATCTCATATCTCATATCTAATTGTTCATAAAAACATTTTACATCGTAAATCCCATATCAAAAACCTTTTACAAATATTCTACTGCCACCCTACTGCCACTATGTTGCCTTTATCCTGCCTTTATCCTGCCTTTATCTTGGGACCATCTAACGTGTTTCAATAAAACCTAAAAATCCCCCTTTGTATATGTTTTTCACATTTGATGAGCGTTAACAATCACCCCACCCTACGGGTGTACAAATCACCCTCCAAAATTATGGTTTAAGCTGTTATAAGCTCAATACCTGCTTTATCAGCTTTGTATTTTATTTTATGTATGAGCTCATAATAGCTCCAGTTTCTTAAGACAAATCTTTCTTCTTTGGCAATTTGTATTTTTTCTTCTTGATCTACAATAACTATCGTTCCTGCTTTTTTTTCCACACAAAAATCAATTAACATTCTACTGTAGACATGTAGCCGATGATGAATATATTTACTCTCTGTATTTTTTAATTTTTTTGCTATTTTTAATTTTCTTGCTTTTCCTTTCCCTCCTTTGCAAAAGGGCACTCCTTCTAGTATTCTTTTACGAGAAGCTTGTATGGCTAATCTTCTATATAGAAATTCTTCTTTGCTACCAATGGTAAGCTGAGATCTACCTATTTTTACAACCAACGGATATTCTAATGACAAAGAAACTTCTGCAATAATATCGGGTTGTAATTGATTTTTTTCTTTTTCAATTTCTACCGTGAATACCCAAAATATTTTATTTTTTTCTAATTTAATATGTGATCTACAAATTCTAATTTCTTTACTTACTATTTGCTCCAATAGCTTATAATTATCAATATAGTCTCTTCCAAGATATGTTTTAAAAGGAATTTTATAAAGTTTAAAATAAATGTATTTTTTATCTGTATCATACGAGAATTTACTTATCCTCGCTATGTTAAAAGGAATTGCTATATCTCGTTTAAAAATTTTTAATGAAAGTTCCCCTTTCCAATACTTGACACAATCCTTCTTGAAGGACAGGTATAACGTATTGATCAAACTAGACAATATATACATCGGAACTTCGTCCTTAAAACGTTTTGAGAGCACACGATAAATTGTAGTCGACCGTGACCATTTGAGTATACCAGAATCATCTTTGTTTTCGTCTGCTAATTTATATTTGATTCCTTCAGAGAAATAAAAAAAATCTTTCACCATTTCTTGCACATACAAATGAGAAACAATCATATTAGCCGCTATAAAACATCTATTTTGCCATTTATAAAGCGTACTCACAACTTCTTTTCGTTCTTCTTGGGTTGGTAAATCAGCAATTAACTGTATTTTACGTGTTAAAAAAACGGTAGAATTTTCCATATTTAGTTATTTAGGGGTTTAAACTTGTTTTGTTGAGTCAATTTATAAGCGACGACAAATTCATTGTGCACTTCTTTCTGAGAAAGTTCTAATGTCTTGGCAATGGTTATAAACGATTGTTTCATTTCGAATCGAAGCTTTAAAATCAACGATTGTTTTTCGGTCATTTGATTTGGTGCCTTTTCCTCAGAAATTATTTCTTTTTTAGACACGAATACATCATGACTATTTATAAGGTTCTTAACATCCTCTATTGCACTTTTAATCTCCTTGCTCGTTTCTGAAACTCTTTTTCCCATTGCATTGGCAATTGCTTTGTATCTAAATCCATATTTCAAGCAGAGTTCAATCAAATGTTTTCTTTCAGCGCTTAATAAGGGTAATATTTTTCTAATTTCTTCATAATGTTGGTCATGTATTAGTTTATCCTTTATGTTTTCTGCAACCTCTAAAGGATCGTATACAGTCAAATAATTCTCATAATTCTCGTAACTATCCAATGAATGCACTGACCTAAAAAATTTATTTTTAGAACTTCTATAATGCGAATAACAGCTGTGTTTCAAAACAAGTCGCGTGAAAAAAAAGATATGTTCAGGTTTTTCAATTTTCTCACGATATTCCCATAATTTCAGAAACGCATCTTGTACCAAACATTCTACAACAAATTCATCCGTAATTATTTGTTTACCAATCCAAAAAAGTAGTCTTTTATGTCGTGAATAAATTTGCTCTAAGGCTTTGGGATCGCCTTTTTTCAATAATTCATATTCTTTTTTTAGCATAATAAAGGTGGTTTTAATTATGTTTTACGTGATGCATTACGTTATACGTTTTACGCTTAACGTTTTACGTGTTTTTTCTTATTAATACTCAAATTCACTTTTAACAACATTTGAAATTAAAAATTCTTTAATGTCACTTTTTTATTCATTCCTTATCTATTTTAATTATTTGCATTCATATGCCCTTCGGGGAACAAACTAAAAAGTAACCAAAAAGTCAAGGCCGTAAACCTCTCTACTAAAAATGTTCTCATTTCACTAAAGATTTTACAAACCCTACGGGCTAAAA
>NZ_DDBA01000073.1:25050-46575 GCF_002333005.1 Empedobacter sp. UBA2044 | reverse complement strand
TTCAGGACGTTACAAATATTTCTGAAAATTATTTCTTGTTTGCATAAAGAACTGGATTCAAATCCTCGTCATTATACATTTTCATTTGTTTATACACTTTCATGTATTTTTTACCTGCTTCAAAATCAGCCAACAATTCTTCAATCGCTGTTGATAAATCTTGATGTTGTTGATTCAAAACATCTAATTTCACTTGACAAGCTGCTTTATGCTCCGGTGTTGCATCCTCACGTTCTACCTCTTGTTTCATGTGATAAACCTTAAGCGATAAAATAGAAAAACGGTCTACAGCCCACGCAGGAGATTCTGTATTGTAAGTTGCATCTGCTTTTACTTCTACATTCGCATATTGTTGTAAAAACCAGCTATCCACATATTCTACCATATCTGTACGTTCTTGGTTTGATTTATCAATCCAACGTTTTAAGCTTAATGCTTCTACTGGATCAATTTGTGGATCACGAATAATATCTTCTAAATGCCATTGAACTGTATCAATCCAATTTTTTTTGTACAATAAATGAGCGATTAAATCTTCTTCGCTATATGGATTTTCGATTTGACGATTTACATCATCATATTTGTGATAATCATTGATACTTTGATTAAAAATAGACCAAGCTTTATCTGTGAATTTCATGTTTTGTTTTAGTTTATAAAATAAAAGCATTGTAATTGTATACGCAACTACAATGCTCTATTATCTAATTAAAAATATATTTTAATTTTCTTTTTTGTCAGAAGTACTTTCAGTAGCTTCTGATTTGTTATCATCTTTTGTTGCTTTCTTGAATTCGTTTAATCCAGAACCTAATCCTTTCATTAATTCAGGAATTTTCTTTCCTCCGAATAATAATAACACAACAAGTACGATTACGATCCATTCTTTACCTCCTAATCCCATACTGAATTGATTTTAATGCAAATATATAATTAATTTATTACATTCCCGCTACCCAAGAAGCAGGATTTTGTTTTGTTGTTCCGCTCCAAACTTGGAAATTCATGATTGTTTCTCCATCTCCACTTGTATAGATAATTCCTAAAGACTGACCACGTTTTACATCATCACCTTTCGAAACACTTACACTTGATAAGTTTGTATAAACTGAATAATACGAACCATGTCTTACCAATACAGACTTACCATTTCCAGATACACTCATTACAGCTTGAACAGTTCCTTCGTAAACAGCACGTGCATGTGCTCCACGATAAGTTGAAATATCAACACCACTATTTTGCGTTGTAATATTAGATAAAACTGGGTGAGAATTAGCTCCAAATCTACTTACAACCGTTCCTTTATCAACAGGCCAAGGTAGACGACCTTTGTTTGATGAGAATTCTCCCGAAATACCTTCAGAATCTGGACGTTCTGCAAAAGTCTCAGCTGGTTTTACTGCATCTACTTTTACAACACGTTCTTTTTCTGGCACTTTTACAACAACTTTCTGCTCAGCTTCTATCTTCGCTTTACGCTCAGCTTCAGCTTTAGCTGCTGCAATTTTACGAGCATCTTCTTCTTTTTGAGCTTTCAAACGAGCTTCCTCTTCTGCTTTACGTTGTGCAATGATACGTTGACGTTCTGCTTCAGCTTCGCGTTCTAATTGTTCAAATTTAGCAACTTCTGTTTTTGCTGTAGATACGAAACTTCCTGTTGGATGATGATTTAAATAAGATTGATACGCTTGTTTTGTATGCGCTGAACGTGCAATATTCCATGCTTTGGCATCATTCTCAATTCTTAAAATAGCTGTACGAGCTGATTTCGCATAATCTCCTTTTGGGTTATCTCTTAAATACTCATTATAAGATGCAATTGTATTTCCTCGTTTAGCTTCGTTCCAATCTTTTAAATCTTTTTCTGCACGAATCTTTGCTTGTCGAATCTCTTCTTCAATAATTGCTTTAATCTGTGCATCAATTTGACGTTGTTGTGCTTCTTTTGCATTGATTTCAGCAACAATAACACCTTCGTTTTTACGGAATTCTTCGACCGCTTTCTCTTTTGTTAATCTTTCTTTTTCAAGATTTTGACTAAATAAAGTTTGCTGAGAAAGTACTTTTTCTTTTTCGTCTTTCGCTTTTTCTTTTTTTGCTTTTTTCGTCTGAATATCAGTTTGTTTACCAATTATTTCATTTGCTTGTCCTAATTGAAAAGCCGAATATTTTTCTAAATATTTGATACGACGATATGCTTCTCCCAAACTTTTAGAAGAAAGAACAAAAAGTAATTTATTTTCAACAGATTTGTTCTTATATGCTCGAACCAAAACCTGTTTGTAGTCTTTTTTTAGCTCAACCAACTCGCGCGAAAGTTTATTAATCTCTAATTGAGTTAAATAAATTTCATCCTCGATAAAGCGTTTTTCTTTCGATAAGTTGTTAACTAATTTTGTTTGTACCTGAATTTTTTTCGTCAAATTCTGTACAAAATCAACATTTAACTTCGAATTTTGCTTATTAACCTCGAGTTGTTTGTTTAAGTTTATAATCTCTTTTTTAAGCTGAGCATTCTGTTTTTGTAAGTTCGCTTTATTGTACGGAACCTGCGCAAACACTGATAATGACAACGTTAAAAGTACAGTTGATAAAACAAACTTCATTATTTTATTTCTTTTTTCTTATACCCATCTGGAATTGAGAACGGTGTGTTCGTTTCCTGAAACGTAAAACTATTATATTCCAAGTCTATTTGACGCGTTTTTTTCTCTTTTATAATAATTTTAACATTTTTCGGAAATTCCTCTGCTCCAGCTTTTATCCAATTGTCATAAGCCAAATCAACTTCCATTTTTCGTTTTGGATCTTTCAGATGTGCTTCTTTCAATCGAAAACCGTTATCAAAAACATATGTTTGTATATATTCGCCTTCTTTTGGAGAAGTCGCAATTGCTTGATTTTTATTATATGTAATCGTATATTGATTATTTGTAAAAGTAGCTGTATAATCTGTTGGATTTAGATCAACGAAAACTTTTCCTAACATCAAATTTTGTAATTTTTGATAATCGACAAAATCAACTTTCAATAATTTATTTGCAATAGAAAAATCTCCTTCATAATATGTTCCACCTAACTTTTCAAAAGCTGAAAAACCATCAGGCGTAATCAATGCGCGAGCACCTGTAAATCCAAATTTTGTTGCATTAACCCATATCTTTTGCCCATTTTTCACAGCAATTGTAGCGTTTGCATCTCCAGAAATCTCTTCTAAATCTGCTGTTACTTTTGCCTTAATCGTCAAATCTTTGAATGATGATTTTTTTGACAAGGTTTGCTGAATAATTTTTGAAGAAGCCGAAACAACTTCTGTATTATCTTTATCTACTTTTGCTGCTTTCTGAGTGTTACAAGCTGTTGCAAGAACCCCTAAACAAAAGATATACGTTAATTTTTTAATCATAATTTTTATGCTTTGTGTGATTTGAAATCCAATTCTGAATAATCTCCTAAACTGATACTTCGCGAAACACCATAATATTTGGCATTGTTTCCGATCATTGTATCTGTAAGATTTGCATTACTGATGATTGAATTTTCTTGAATCAAACTGTTATCAATATTCGAGTTTTCAACAACCGTTCCATTTCCTAATGAAACAAAAGGTCCGATTTTCGAATTTTTAATCACGACATTTTCTCCAATAAAACATGGTTCAATGATTAATGAATTGTCAATTTTTGCAGAAGAATGAATCGTTTTGAAATCTTCTTTATCCAGATTCAACACACGTGTATTGGTGTCAACTGTAACCGCTTTATTACCACAATCCATCCATTCGTCCACTTTTCCAAGCGTAAATTTATCACCTGCAGCACGCATATTTTCTAATGCATCTGTCAATTGATATTCTCCACCTTTTTGAATATCATTTTCTAATAAATATTCAATTTCTTTATATAACTTTTGTCCATCACGGAAAAAGTAAATCCCAATAATCGCCAAATCCGAAACAAATTCTTTTGGTTTTTCAACGAAATCTGTAATAACACTGTTATCATCTAATTTCACAACGCCAAAAGCCGAAGGATTATCGACCTGTTTTACCCAAACAACGCCATCCGATTCCATATCTAATTTGAAATCTGCACGAAATAATGTGTCTGCATACGCCACAACCGTTGGTCCATCCAAAGCTTCTTTTGCCATCCAAATAGAATGCGCTGTTCCAAGCGGCTCCAATTGATGACAAATTGTTCCTTTTGCTCCTAATTTTTCTGCAATTGCAATTAAATCAGCTTCAACCTCAGCTCCAAAATCACCAATTACAAAAGCAATTTCGTCAATTTTTTCTGAACAAACCTTCGCAATATCTTCTACCAAACGATGCACGATTGGTTTTCCTGCAATTGGAATTAATGGTTTTGGTGTTGTTAATGTATGAGGGCGTAAACGTGAACCACGTCCTGCCATTGGGATAATAATTTTCATTTTATTTCTAAAAATATTTTTTGTTAGATTGATATTTTATAATTGAATTACTTCTTTTTTAGATTCTTCGACAAGCTCAGAATGACAAAAAAATTATTGTTTTCCTGTACTTCCGAAACCTCCAGCTCCGCGTTCAGTTTCATTTAAAGCGTTAGATTCTTCCCACTCAACCGTTTCGTGTTTCGCGATCACTAATTGTGCAATACGCTCCCCATCGTTGATTGTAACGGCTTCGTTTGAAACATTAGCTAAAATAACACCGATTTCTCCACGATAATCTGCATCAATTGTTCCAGGAGAATTCAAACAAGTTAAACCATATTTTAACGCCATTCCACTACGAGGACGAACTTGTGCTTCGTAACCTGCTGGTAATTCGATGCTCAATCCTGTTGGAATTAATCTTCTTTCCAAAGGTTTTAATTCGATTGGTGCATCAATGTTAGCTGTTAAATCCATTCCAGCCGATAAAGCTGTTTTATATTCTGGTAAAGCGTGTTTCGAGATGTTGATAACTTTTACTTTCATCTTTATTTTCTTAGTTTTTTAAGTGTATTTTTTTCCGCAAACGCAATAAACGCAATGTACACGATAAGAATCAGATTACCAATAATCAAATTAGAATCGAGAATGTAATAATTTGTACATGCTAAAGCAATTGCAATTCCCATGTAAAGTACAATTTTATTGACTTTATACGGAATCGGATAAACTTTCTGACCCCAAATGTACGAAATCACCATCATTACACCATACGCCAATAAAGTTGTCCAGGCAGAAACCATAAAACCATATTTTGGCAATAAAAAAACATTCAAAATAATAGTAATCGCACCACCAACCAATGAAATTATAGTTCCGATACTTGTTCTATCCGTTACTTTGTACCATGTTGAAAGGTTATAATAAATTCCGAAAAATAAATTCGCAATTAAAATAATTGGGACAATATCTAAAGCATTCCAATACGTTGAATTTGGAACAAATATTTTCTTAATCCAGTCAATATTTGCTAAAATTCCAAGAATTACAATATTACAAATGATACTGAAAAAGAACAAAATATTCGCGTATGTCTGTTTTGCATCTCCTTTTTTGGCAACTTTAAAGAAAAATGGTTCTATTCCCATTCGATAAGCTGTAACGAAAAGCGTCATTAATGTTGCTAATTTGTAACAAGCACCATAAGAACCCGCTGCTGCTGGATCTATTAATTGTCGTTGAACTAATTTATCGAAATTTTCATTTAAAATATACCCCAAACCAGCAATCATAATCGGATAACCGTACAAAAACATTTGTTTGAAAAGTGATTGATCAAATTTGAATTGAACATGACGTACAACGCCTATTAATAATACAAATCCTAAAATACTCGCTAATAAATTCGCTATAAAAGGATAGGAAATCGCATTATCAAAACCTAAACCTAGCATAAAATCTTTCGAAACATAATACAACAAACCAATTGTCAAAACTGCTTGAAAAACATTCTGAATTACGCGAATTGTTGTATATAATATTGGTCGATTTTTAAAACGTAGAACTGCAAAAGGGATCACACAAATTGCATCAAAAAAAGCAATCCACGCAAACCACAAAATATATTCTGGGTGATCGCTATAATTTGCAGAATCTGCCAGAGGTTGTAAAAAAAGAAAAACTAAAACG
The DNA here is from genome assembly GCF_002333005.1 of Empedobacter sp. UBA2044. Taxonomy (NCBI): domain Bacteria; kingdom Pseudomonadati; phylum Bacteroidota; class Flavobacteriia; order Flavobacteriales; family Weeksellaceae; genus Empedobacter; species Empedobacter sp. UBA2044. Next base: position 40,467 of record NZ_DDBA01000073.1, on the reverse strand, counting down.
AGCATTGCAGTAGAACTCATCACCATAAACCAAAAAGCTGTATTCAACACTTTTTGATACATTCCTTCTTCGGTTGCATAACGGAAAAATGCAGTCTCGAAACCAAATGTTAAAATGACATTCAGGAAAGAAACCGCAGAATATAATTGAGAAAACATTGCAAAATCTGAATTATCAACTTGCTTGATAATAAAAAAATTCAATGCTAAAATAATTACCCTCGGCAATATAGAGCCAATACCGTAGATAATGGTCTCACTAAAAAGCTTTTTATACAAAGTCGTTAAAATTTTTACAAAATTGAGTTTCTTTTCGTAAAATTCAAAATACCTAAGCTACAAATTAATTAACTTTGTCTATTCAATACATATATTATGATAGAGTTATCTAATCGTAAAGTTGGATTAATAGGGAATGGAAGCTGGGCAACTGCGATTGCAAAAATGCTGAATAAAAACCTTGAAACTTTCAACTGGTGGGTAAAAGATGAATACGTAAAAGGATATTTGGAGCGAAATAGACATAATCCAAATTATTTAACTGATGTCGAATTTAAGTCAGAAAAGCTTAAAATTTCAACGGATATCAACGAAGTTGTCATGAATTCGGATATAATCTTTTTGGTTGTGCCATCTATTTACGTTGCCGATTGTTTAAGTAAATTAACTGTTCCGTTGACAGATAAATTTGTAGTAACATCAATCAAAGGAATTATTCCAGATCATTATCAATTGGTTGGACAATATTTGTTTGATAAATTCGATGTAAAAGAAGAACAATTAGGAATTGTAAGTGGTCCTTGTCACGCTGAGGAAGTTGCTTTGGAGCGTCTTTCTTATTTAACAATTGCGGCGCAAGACGAAAACAAAGCACAAGTTGTTGCGGATTGTTTAGCATGTGATTTTATCAAAACGAAACTTTCAAACGATATTTACGGAACTGAATTTGGCGCGGTATTGAAAAATATTTACGCGATTGCAGCAGGTATAGCGCATGGTTTGGGTTATGGAGATAATTTCCAAGCAGTTTTGATGAGTAATGCGATTCGAGAAATGAATCATATTTTAAAAACTGCAAGTCCAATGAAGCGTAAAATTAACGATTCGGCTTATTTAGGCGATTTGTTAGTAACAGGATATTCGTTCTTTTCACGAAATCGAATGTTCGGAAATATGATTGGAAAAGGTTACACCGTAAAATCTGCTATTTTGGAGATGAATATGGTTGCCGAAGGTTACTATGCGACAAAAGGTGTGGCAATTATGAATGAGCAATACCAAATAAAAGCGCCAATTATCAACGCTGTTCATAAGATTTTATACGAAGATAAAAACGCAAAAAAAACTTTCGAAAAGTTGTCTAAAAAATTAGATTAAGATGATTAAACAAGATTTTATTTCAAAATATATTCAAGAATTAAACAAAACATTGGCTCGAATCATTTCGTTAGAAGTTGGAAATGCAGATGAAGGTTTTTTGATTATTTTCAATCAAATGTTACAATCGTATTACAAAATTGATGATAATAATTTGTCGACTTTATTGGAAGCAAACGAAGAACGCGATCAATTTTTGTTGGCAGATGAATTGAAAAAGAAAAATATTTTGACGTTTATGAAAGCGATTCGTATTTATCTCAATCGAGAAGATTTTACAAAAGCAAAAGCATCTTACGAAGTCTTGAAACGCATTGAAAGCATCAATTCTGGAATTTTTCAATTTCCGACAGAAGAAGATCATTTGATTGTACAAGAACGAAAAGTTGTAGAAGAAAAAATGAGTAATTTGTAATAAAATCAAACTTTATAAAATTTCAAAAAAGCTGTTAGAAAACTAACAGCTTTTTTTTTGTATCTTAACACAACCTAAATCAACCTACTATGGATAACATTCTTTCATTACTATCATCATTATTTTGTTTTTTTCTCCATTTGCACTACTTCTTGGAATAACTTTTTGGGCAAGTAAATCACGCGAAAAGAAACAAAATGCTTTGTTAACACAAGTTCCTCCAAATGTAGAATTTAAAGCAGTTTTGCGTTATAACTTTGGAAATCTACAATCAAAATTCTTAAAAATGAAAGCGTTTCAAGGAAGTGGTGTTTTATATGTTTTGGACGACAAAACACATTATATCACCACAAATAATCCGAATGATAATTTTATTTTCGATCTGAAAACTTCACAAATCAATTGGATTGGTGTTAATCTTACAAATGGTTTGTTGGAATGGTTTCAATTGAAAAATGGAGAAAAAGATTATTATTTCAATTTCGAAACTGGCATGTTTATTTTTAATATAAATTCTAAAAAAAATGAACACAACACAAGTTTTTAATTACTTAAAAGAATCGCAGAAAAAATATCAATAATGCTAAAACCACTTCACAACGAAGTGGTTTTTCTATTTAATCAGAAAATCATCAACTCAAAACTTAATGATTTATTTTCCAATTTGTCCGTATCTTTGCGCAAACACAACAAAACAATGCAAATTTTAGACGGTATTAAACTGGCAAAAGAGATCAAACAAGAGATCAAGGAGCTGGTGCAGAATTACAAGGACCAAGGAGTTCGTGTACCACATTTGGGTGCAATTTTAGTAGGAAGTAATGGTGCTTCTCAGACCTATGTTGACAATAAAATCAAGGATTGTCATTTTGTAGGTTTCGAGTCATCAGAATTACGTTTGCCTGATACAATTTCTCAAGAAGATTTGATTGCAGAAATTGAAAAATGGAACAATGATGATACATTGGACGGGTTTATCGTGCAATTGCCATTACCAAAACACATCGATCAAGAAGCGGTTATCAATGCAATTGATCCTAAGAAAGATGTAGATGGTTTTCATCCGATGAATTTTGGTAAAATGGCGTTAGAAATGGAAACATTTTTACCTGCTACACCTTACGGAATTATGGAAATGTTAGAGCGTTACAACATTGATACAGCTGGTAAACATACAGTTGTGATTGGTCGTTCTCGCATCGTTGGTCGCCCAATGAGTATTTTGATGAGTAAAAACGGAAATCCTGGAAACAGTACAGTAACATTAACTCATTCGAAAACTCAAAATTTAGAACAATTTACAAAAGAAGCTGATATTGTGATCACTGCATTAGGTGTTCCTGGTTTCTTAAAAGCTGATATGGTAAAAGTTGGAGCGGTTATCGTTGACGTAGGAATTACACGCGTTGATGACGAAACTAATCCACGAGGATTTAGATTAGCTGGTGATGTAGATTTTGATAATGTAAAAGAAAAAGCATCGTGGATAACGCCAGTTCCAGGAGGAGTTGGACCAATGACACGCGCTATGTTATTAAAAAACACATTGTTGGCATACAACAACAAAAAATAAAATTATGATACACATTGCATCAACAACTGCAGAAGAACAACAATTGATACAAGAAGGGAAATTATTGCCTGTTATGGAGCATTTTTACACAATTCAAGGTGAAGGAATGTACACAGGTGTGGCTTCTTATTTTATTCGATTAGGAGGTTGTGATGTTGGTTGCCATTGGTGCGATGTAAAAGATAGTTGGGATGCTGAAAAGCATCCCTTAACTAATGTGGATGAATTGGTGGATTTGGCAACTTCTCAAGCCAAAACAATCATCATTACAGGAGGAGAACCTTTAATGTGGGATTTGACTTATTTGACAAAAAAACTACACGAAAAAGGTGCAAGAATCCATATTGAAACTTCGGGTGCCTATCCGTTGAGCGGAGAAATTGATTGGGTTTGTCTTTCTCCTAAGAAATTAATGTTGCCGTTAGACGAAGTTTGCGAAGCTGCAAATGAATTGAAATGTATTGTGTTCAATAATCACGATTTTCAATTTGCTGAAGAACAAGCTGCTCGAGTTGGAAAAGATTGTACGCTTTTCTTACAAACAGAGTGGAGCAAACGCGACAAAAACCTTCCATTGATTGTGGAATATGTAAAAGAAAATCCAAAATGGCGTTATTCTTTACAAACACACAAATATTTGGATATTCCTTAGAAATTTATCTGTTTAAAATCAGTTCTATTTAGACTGAGTAAATTTTTTTAAGTTACTGAATTTCATTATTTTTACATCAAACAAAAAATTGAAATAATGAAAAAAATAGCTTTGATGAGTTTCGCGGCAATTTTGATGATGAGCTGCGGAGATTCTAAGAAAGATGAATCAACTCAACCAGAAATAGATTATAGTACAGCTCCATCAGAAGATGCTGAAACTTCTACAGCTACGCCTGCTACAAACAATCATATTGTTTTGAAAGCGAGTGATGATATGCGCTACGATAAAACTGAATTTACAGTAAAAGCTGGTGAAGAAGTAACTTTAATCTTAATGAATGCTGGTGAAATGTCAAAAGAAGCAATGGGACATAATTTTATTTTGTTAAAACCAGGTTCTGATGCTTCTGCTTTTGCAAATACAGCGGCTTCTGCTAAGGCGACAGATTATATTCCGACAGAATTACAATCAGAAATTATTGCGCACACAAAATTGTTAGGTGGTAAAGAAAATGATCAAATCAAATTTACCTTAGAAGAAGGTACTTATGATTTTTTATGCTCTTTCCCAGGACATTTTGCAACAATGAATGGAAAAATTAAAGCAGTTAAATAGATTGTGCAATTATTTTTTATGTCAAATATAGTTTTGGCACAAATATTGAAATATTCATGTACGTATAAGATTTAGTAGAGTAAATTTTGTCCTCATGTGTTAATTTTAAGCCTGTTTTTCAACAGGCTTTTTTGTTTTTCAACAATTTAATATTCAAATATTTAACACTTATTTTAAACATTTTTATCCTATAATTTCATAACTTGTTAGTCACAATCAAAAAAATACTTTATTATGGGAAAGAATGTAGCACATCAAATTGTAGAATTACTAGAAAAAGCGAATATAAAACGTGTTTATGCAGTAACTGGTGATAGTCTCAATTTTTTTAATATTGCAGTTAAACAAAGTGACAAAATTGATTGGGTTCATGTAAGACATGAAGAAGCTGGAGCAATAGCTGCTACTGCCGAATCAGAATTGAATGGGATTGGATGTTGCGCTGGAAGTTCTGGTCCTGGTCATGTACATTTGATTAACGGAGTTTATGAAGCGCATAAATCAAGAACTCCTTTAGTTGTAATTGCCTCTACTCTGCCTACAATAGAATTTGGTACAGATTATTTTCAGGAAACGAATACTATTAAACTTTTTGATGATTGTAGTTGTTATAATCAAATTATAACTCGAGCAGAACAAGTTCCTAGAATGGTACAAACAGCAATACAACATGCTATTTCAAAAAAAGATGTTGCAATTATTGGACTTCCAGGAGATATTGCAGAAATGGAAGCCGTTGAAAGTAATTATACCTCGAATTTCTATTTCAATCAACCTATTATTACTCCAAATAAAACTGAATTAAGAGAAGCTGCTTCTATTATAAATGATGCTAATAATATTACCTTATTCTGTGGAATTGGCGCATCTCAAGCAAATGAAGAAGTTATAAAACTTTCTCGTCATTTGCATGCTCCAGTTGGATATTCGTTCAAAGGAAAAATGAGTATTCAACCCAATAATCCAAATGAAATAGGAATGACAGGATTACTTGGTCAACCATCTGCTTATCATGCTATGCACAAAGCTGATTTAATTATTTTGATTGGTACCGATTTTCCTTATAAAGATTTTATTCCAACAGATAAAAAAATCATTCAAATTGATTCAGATGGCTCTAAACTTGGACGAAGAGCTAAAATTGATTTAGGATTAGTCGGAAATGCAAAAGAAACAATTAACGAATTAATTGAGTTATTAGAACCTAAGCAAGACAAAGATTTTTTGGATAGTCAATTAGAAATGTACAAGAAAGTTCTTGAAAGCAAAATGACATTTGTTCATGAAAAAGGAAAAGAAAATGCCATTCAACCCGAATATGCAGCTTATTTATTAGATGAGTTAGCTACAAAAGATGCTATTTTTACAGTTGATACAGGAATGTGTTGTGTTTGGGGAGCACGTTATATAACGGGTACGGGGGAAAGGAAAATGTTAGGATCTTTTAATCATGGTTCTATGGCAAATGCAATGCCTCAAGCGATTGGTGCACAAATGGCATATCCTGATAGACAAATTATTGCGATGTGTGGAGATGGTGGAATCTCAATGTTATTAGGAGATTTAGCAACCATCAAACAATATAATCTACCTGTTAAACTAATTATTTTTAATAATAGAACATTAGGAATGGTCAAATTGGAAATGGAAGTTGCTGGTTTACCTGACAATGAAACAGATATGGAAAATCCTGACTTTACTTTGATTGGAAAAGCAATGGGAATAGAAAGCGAATCGGTTAAAAATCCTGATGATTTACCTGATGCAATCGGAAGAGCTTTTGCGCATAATGGACCGTATTTATTAAATGTATTTACAAATCCAAACGCTTTAGCAATGCCTCCAAAAGTAGATCTTGATCAAATGATTGGAATGACAAAATCTATGGCGAAACTAATGTTAGGTGGAAAAATGAATGAGGTAATGGAAACGATTAAATCCAATTATAAACATTTAAAAGATTTATAATGAATCAACCATCATCTATCACACAATCAAGTAAAAAACTTTTCATCATTGCATGGGTTTTAGGCTTAATCTTTTATTTCATTGATTACGCAACTCGTTCTGCGCCTTCATTAATGATCACAGATTTGGCTCAGAATTACAACATTTCTAAAGAAAATTTAGTTTCTCTCATTGGAACATATTATTACTCTTATTCGATATTCGCTTTAATTGCTGGAATATGTTTAGACAAATTTGGTGCAAGATATTCGATGTTTGCAGGGTGTTTTATACTCGGAATAGGATGTATTTTATTTATTGTTTCCTCCCAATTTGCTGGAACAACAGGCAGATTATTACAAGGAGCAGGTAGCGCATTTGCTTTTCCTGGTTGTGTCTATTTAGCAACCAAAGGATTCTCATCAAAATCTTTAGCAACAGCAATAGGCTTCTCTCAATGTATAGGAATGCTTGGAGGAGCGGCAGGACAATTTGTGGTTGCGCCATTATTAGAAAATGGTTTTGGATATAAAACATTTTGGATAATTGCTGGAGTTTTATGTATAATTCCAGCTGTAGCAATGCTGTTCATAACTCCAAAATCGTCTGAAGAAGAGATCGAAAAAAGTAAACAAACCTCTTTTATTGAACCTTTCAAAATTATTTTCAGCAATCCAAATTCTTGGTTAACTGGTATTATTTCTGGATTATTATTTATACCGACAACAATTTTTGCCATGACTTGGGCTGTTCCTTTTTTCAAATTAGACTTAGGTTTTGATGCTCACAATGCTGCTATGACTGCTGCTATGGCGTCACTAGGCTGGGTAGTTGGATGTCCATTAATGGGTTATATAACGGATAAAATAGGAAAAAGAAAATCTGTTATTCTTTTTGGTTGTATCGGAATGATCCTGATGTTTTTACAACTCATTTATCTTTCAGATTTAATTCCAATAAAAGTTACATTTTTCATTTTTGGGCTTTTCTCTGGAGTCGCAATGATCCCATATTCGGTTATCAAAGAAGCTAATCCAGATTATGTAAAAGGCTCTGCAACTGGAGTTCAAAACTTTTTGACATTTGGTGTAACTTCTCTAGTTAATCCTGTTTTTGCTAAATTATATGGAAACGAAATTGTAAATGTTACAGATAAAACTGTACATTATCATCAAGCAATTTGGTTTTGGATCATTGGAATATTTATTGCCATTATTCTAACCTTATTTTTAAAAGAAACTGGTCACAAAAATTCATAAAAAAATCCGCTCATTGAGCGGATTTTTTAGTAATTGTATTGATAAATTATTTTCTCCAATATTTATAAGCATTGATTAATCCATTTGTAGAAGCATCATGAGAAGTAACTTGTTCATCATTTTCTAACTCTGGTAAAATCACATTTGCTAATTGTTTTCCTAACTCTACTCCCCATTGATCAAAAGAGAAAATATTCCAAATAACACCTTGCACAAAAATTTTGTGTTCGTACATCGCAATTAAATTTCCTAAAACTTTTGGAGTCAATACTTGATATAAAATTGAGTTTGTAGGACGATTTCCTTCAAAAATTTTGAAAGCAGTTAAGAAATCAATTTCTTCTTTCGATTTCCCTGCTTTTTCTAATTCAGCAACAACCGTTTCTTCATCTTTTCCAAAAGCTAAAGCTTCTGTTTGAGCAAAAAAGTTTGATAATAATTTTGCATGATGGTCGCCTAAAACATTCAACGAATTAGCTCCTGCAATAAAATCGGCTGGAATTAATTTTGTTCCTTGATGAATTAATTGATAAAAAGCATGTTGTCCATTTGTTCCTGGTTCTCCCCAAATAATTGGTCCCGTTTCATAATCTACTTTTTTTCCATCACGACCAACATATTTACCATTACTTTCCATATCTCCTTGCTGAAAATATACTGCAAAGCGCGATAAATATTGTTCATAAGGTAGCAAAGCAACCGAATCTGCACCAAAGAAATTGTTGTACCAAATTCCTAAAAGCGCTAAAACAACTGGTATATTTTGATCTAAAGTTTCTGTCTTGAAATGCACATCCATTTCATGCGCTCCCTCTAACAATTCTTCGAAATTATCGAAACCAACTGCCAAAGCAATGCTCAAACCAATCGCGCTCCACAACGAATAACGACCGCCAACCCAATCCCAAAATTGGAACATATTTGCTGTATCAATTCCGAAATTTGCAACGCCTTCTGCATTTGTCGATAACGCCACAAAATGTTTCGCTACATCAGCTTCTTGCGCATCAGAATTCAAAAACCACTCTTTTGCCGAAAACGCATTTGTCATCGTTTCTTGCGTTGTAAATGTTTTTGAAGCAACAATAAATAAGGTTGTTTCTGGATTTATTTCTTTAAAAGTTTCTGCTAAATGCGTTCCATCAATATTCGAAACAAAATGAATATTCAAACGAGTTTTATAATGTTTCAATGCTTCCGTCACCATCACAGGTCCAAGGTCAGAACCTCCAATTCCAATGTTGACAACGTCTGTAATTTCTTTTCCTGAAAAACCTTTCCATTCACCCGAAATTACTTTCTCCGAAAAAGATTTCATCTGATCTAACACCTCATTAATTTGAGGCATCACATCTTTTCCGTCAACCAAAACTTCTTCATTAGAGCGATTGCGTAAAGCTGTATGTAGAACAGCACGTTTTTCAGTAACGTTAATGACATCTCCTTCAAACATTTGCTGAATTGCTGTATCAACATCCATTTCTTTCGCTAAATCAACCAAAAGTTGAATCGTTTCTTCATTAATTCTATTTTTCGAATAATCCACTAATAATGAAGGATATTGAATCGAAAATTCTTCAAAACGATTTGCATTTTGAGCAAATAATTCTTTGATTGACGTATGTTGAATCGTTTGAAAATGTTTCTCTAACGCATTCCAAGCATTCGTAGTTGTTGGATTGATTGTATTTAAAGCCATAATATTTTTAGTATTCTTTCCTTAACAAATTTAATCATTTCATGCTCATCTCAAAACCAATATTATTACGATAACGTTTTAGATGAAAATTTTATGAAATAATTAATAAACGATTAATGTAACCTTTTTAAAAACAATGCGTCATATAGCAAACAACAAAGTCATGAGCAACTATTTTTTTGGATTAATTTTAAGTATTTGTACAATCGTTCAAGCCCAAATTCAAGTGAAAGGAACTGTAAAAGACAGTAATAATTTGCCAATTTCATACTGTTCTATTGGAATAGAAAATTCAGAAGTTGGAGCAATTACAGATGAAAATGGTCAATTTTCTATCGAAATTCCCGAAAATTTAACTAAAACTCATTTAGTTTTTGATGCGTCAGGTTATAATTTAACTTCAAAATCGGTTCATGATATTCAACAAAGTTCTGTTGTTATATTAACTGAAAAATCAATTTCATTGTCAGAGGTGACACTGAAAACAGAAAAAATGAAAGAGAAAATTATTGGACAAAAAACTCGTCCGATGCTTACTTTTTCTAAAATGTTTGATGAAAATGTACCTACAATTGAACAAGGAAATATTTTTGAAATTTACCCAACTACAAAACTGAATGCGTTTAATTTTCATATTATTCCAAGTTCTAAATTTGAAGAAATAACGCTGAAAGTTAATATTTATTCGGTCAAAAATGGGTTACCCGTAGAATCCATTTTAGATAAAAACATTATTTATAAAACTTCTACAACAGGATGGCAAAAAATTAATTTAACACCTTATAAATTTCGATTCAAAAATGTTGATCAAATTGCTGCAACACTACAATTAGTTGGTTATAAAAAATTAGATCAAGAAGATTTTGTTTTTGGTGTTTCGGCTAAAAAATCTTTAGCAAAAGATTTATTGTTTAGGTATCAAAGTCAAGGTAATTGGGAAGCTTCCGAAGGCGTTTTTATCGCCAACTTAGATCTTTTATATTCAAAAGATAAATTGACTATAAATGAGGAAAAGCCTGAAGAAATTGATACAAAAACAAAAGAATTAATTTCATATTATCAACATAAAGAGAATGCTAAAAAGTTGATTTATGGAAAAAATAAGTTAGGAAAATATATTGACATAAACGATGCAAAGATTTATTATGAAGAATATGGACAAGGTGAGCCTTTGATTTTTTTACATGGAAATAACGGAAGTATAGAAGATTTTTATCAACAAATTCCATTTTTTGCCAAGCATTATCGAGTAATTGTTCTTGATACGCGCGGACAAGGGAGAAGTACAGATTTGACAAATACACCTTACACTTATGAAGAATTTTCAAACGATTTACTTCAAGTGATACAAAAACTTAATCTAAAGAAAGTAAATCTTGTTGGTTGGAGTGATGGTGCAAACACAGCTTTAATTATCAATACTCAACATCCTGAATTAGTTAATAAAATTATAACAATTGGAGCAGTTCTTAATCCAAATGGAGTAAGCGAAGAACTGATTGAGAATTTGAAAAGTTTAGTAAATAGATCTTCAGAAAATACGAATTTACGCTTAATCAAATTGATGTTAAATGAACCAAAAATTACTAAACTAGAATTAAATAAAATTCAAAATCCTGTATTGGTCATTGCTGCAGAAAAAGATGAAGTAAAAGAGAGTCATACTAAAGAAATTCAACAAAATATTTCAAAAGCAGAGTTATTGATTATTCCAAATTCGACACATTATGTTCCTTTCGAGCAACCAAAAGTATTAAATGAAGCCATTTTGAAGTTTTTGAAAAAATAGGAACATAGGTTTAGTTTTCATTTTCTCCATATCTTTACCCAACTAAACCAACTCAATGAAATACATCACAGGTTTCTTCGTCCTTATTTGGCGCATTTGGATGATTTTATTAGCCGCAATTTATGTCCTAACAATTGGTGTTTTTATCGTATTACCTTTAGCAAACTTCGATAAAACATTTCCTTACATCTACCCATTTATAAGATATTGGGGAAAATTTGTTTTGTATGGAACAGGATTTAGAATAGATTACAAAAAACTTGTTCCACTCGATCCAAAAGAAAATTATGTTTTTATAGCTAATCATACTTCGGTGATGGATATTATGTTGATGTTGACTATTCTAAAACATCATCCAATCGTATTTGTAGGCAAGGCAGAATTGCTTAAAATCCCTATCTTTGGACGAATATTCGAACGAATTTGTATCCCTGTCGACCGAAAAAGTGCACGTAGTAAAGCACTTGTTTATCCCGAAGCAAAGAAAAAGTTAGACAAAAATCTGAGTATTTTTATTTTTCCTGAAGGCGGCGTTACAAACGACAAAGAATTCAAAATTTATTTGGATCCTTTCAAAGATGGAGCGTTTAACATTGCGATTGAAACACAAACACCTTTGGCTGTTTTGGCGATTCACGGTGTTAATAAAATGTTTCCATTCAATTGGTTTCGAGGATATCCAGGGAAAATAAAAGTTCGATTATTGGCGACTTTCGAAACGAAAGATTTGAATGTAAAAAACGATAAAGTGGCGCTGAAAGAAGCTGCTTACAACATGATTTTAAAAGATTTAGAACAATGAAAAATTTAGTTTATATCGCATTAGGAACGGCTTTAACGGCGGTTAGTTGCAATAAACAAATCACTTCTACCACAGAAACTGAAGCAAAGGATAATCAAACTTTTGCTGATTTAGATAAAACTCGCATCAAACATTTGAGTTTAGATATCGAAACTGATTTCGATAAGCATCAAATCAAAGGTTCGGCGGCTTATACATTCGAAAATAATCAAGCAAAACAATTGATTTTAGATACCGAAAAACTAATAATTGATTCAGTTTTATTAGCGAATGGAAAAAAAACAACATACAAATTAGGTGAAAAAGATTCTATTAAAGGTCAAGCCTTAATCATTGATGTTACGCCAAATGATACAATTGTAAAAGTTTTCTACAAAACTTCTCCAGACGCAAATGCCTTACAATGGTTAAATGCACAACAAACTCACGATAAAAAGCATACGTTTTTATTGTCGCAAGGACAAGCGATTTTAACGCGTTCTTGGATTCCAATTCAGGATACACCAAGTGTTCGCTTAACGTATGATGCAAAAGTAAAAACGCCAAAAGATTTGTTGCCTTTGATGAGTGCAATCAATCCGAAAGAGAAAAATGCAGAAGGTGTTTACACGTTCAAAATGCCTCAACCAATTGCACCTTATTTGATTGCTTTGGCTGTTGGTGATGTACAATATCAACCAATCGATAACAGAACGGGAGTTTATGCAGAACCTGGCTTATTGAAAGCTGCTGCGTGGGAATTTGCCGACATGGGAAAAATGGTAACGGCTGCCGAGAAATTGTACGGAAAATATCCTTGGGAACAATTTGATGTATTGGTTTTACCGCCTTCGTTTCCTTTTGGTGGAATGGAAAATCCGCGTTTAACATTCGCAACACCAACTGCAATTGTAGGTGATCGTTCGATGACGAATTTGATTGCACACGAATTGGCGCATTCTTGGTCTGGAAATTTAGTAACGAATTCTACTTGGGATGATTTCTGGGTAAATGAAGGATTTACAGTTTATTTCGAACGTAGAATTATGGAAGAATTAGAAGGAAAAGATTATGCAGATATGATTTCGGTAATCGGTTTTCAAGATTTGGAAACGTCGATGAAAAATATTCCAGAAAAATATACTTCATTAAAAGTGAACATGAAAGGTGCAAATCCTGATGATGCTTTTTCTGATGTTCCGTACGATAAAGGTTATTTATTTTTGAAAATGTTAGAAGATAAATATGGTCGTAAAAAATTTGATAAATTCTTGAATCAATATTTTTCTTCGCACGCTTTCCAAACGATGACGACAGAAAAATTTGTGGAGTATTTGAAAACTAATTTGACAAATGGAGACGATTCTTTTGTTCAAGAATGGATTTATAACACAGGTTGGCCAAAAGATTTGAAAAAACCTACTTCAAAATTATTCGATTTAGCAGAAGCACAGTTACAGCAAGATATTAAAAACGGGCGAAATAAAGTTGCTCCGAAAAAAGTGGCGATATCTACGAAATCTACAAACGAATGGGTTCATTTTATTCGTCAAATTGATACGACTAAAAACACGAAAGAAGATTTAGCTTATTTGGATGCTATTTATGATTTTACAAATTCAAAAAATCCAGAAATTGAATGTGCTTGGTACGAAAAAGCATTTTTAATGCATTACGATAAAGTCAACACAAATGCAAAAGAATTCTTGGTAAATGTTGGTCGTCGTAAATTTTTAGAGCCTTTATATTTAGCTTTAAAAGAATCTAATCAATTGGATTTAGCGAAGAATATTTATAAAGATGCGCGTCCAAATTATCATTTTGTTGCGCGTCAAACAATTGATACAATGTTAAATTACAAACCATAAAACATGGCGATTGTAGCATATACAGACGGTTCGTCGTTGGGAAATCCTGGTCCAGGAGGATTTGGTTGTATTTTGTTGGAAACCGAGAAAAAAGTCAAAAAAGAAATTTCTCAAGGTTTTCGACTAACAACCAATAATCGAATGGAATTGTTGGCAGTTATTACGGCTTTGGAAACGCTAAAGTTCACCAACACGGAGATTACTATTGTGACGGATTCTAAATATGTGGTAGATGCTGTGGAAAAACGTTGGGTTTTTGGTTGGGTGCAAAAGAATTTCAAAGGAAAGAAGAATGCTGATTTGTGGAAAAGATTTTTAGAGGTTTATAAAATTCATCGCGTAAAATTTCAATGGATAAAAGGTCATGCTGGACATCATTGGAACGAAGAAGCTGATAAATTGGCGGTTGCGGCAGCAAATAAACCAGAAAATTTTAAGATAGATTCTTACTTCGAAATTCATCAAAACGAAGAATAATTTTCTACTTTTGTGAGGCAGAGAGAAAAATGAAAATGAAGACGTTGTGGAGATTTCTCCTACTACTTTTAATTACAATTTACAGTTGTTCGCCTAAAAAAGAAAAAGGTGAACTTGTCTACTTTAGTGGACGAATCGCAAATGCGCAAACAGATAGCATTTATCTATTATTGAATAATCGTGAAAAAGCTTTTGCTTTAGATTTTGATGGAAACTTTTCGGATACTCTTCAGTTAGTTGACGAAGGCTACAAAACACTTTCTATCGAGCGCGAAGAGTTTACAATTTATTTGATTCCAGGTGATAGTTTGATTCTAAATACAGATTTAAAACATTTGGAGAATAATTTCAAATTCTCTGGAATAGGAAAAAATCGAAACAATTATTTGGTTGACAAAAGTTTTAAAACGGATAAATTCTTAACTGAACATACCGAATTATTTAAACTTGCTCCGCCAGATTTCAAAAATCAAATCAAAAAGTTTCATCAAAAAGTTTTCGAAAATTTAGAAAAATTAGAAGTTAATTCTTCGTTCATCAAAACAGAAAAAACGAATTTAAATTACGATTTTATCAATTTGTTGTACATATACAAGGATTCGTACACTTACTACAATCCTGCTTCACAACAATTACCCGTTAATTTTTTGACAGAATTAGACGAAATTGATTTAGATAATGACGAGGATTATAGAACGTATCAGAGTTACCGTAATATTGTCTTAACAAACTTACAAGAAAAATTATATCAAGGTCTTTCCCCAGATACTTTATTGGAAAACATCAAAAGTCAATCGATAAAAAACGGATTTATTAATTCATTAATCTATGAACTTGATCCAAAAGATCCGAATAGCAACGGAATTTATCAAGCGATACAAAAACACTGTAATTATCAACCTTGGTTGAATGAGGCTGCAAAGCGCATGAAAAAATTTGGTTGATAACTTAAAAAAATAAAAG
>NZ_DDBA01000073.1:0-24895 GCF_002333005.1 Empedobacter sp. UBA2044 | reverse complement strand
CTTTTATTTTTTTAAGTTATCTCTTATTGTCTTTGTCTCACAGCTTCGTAAACACAAATCGCTGCTGCGTTACTCACATTTAGCGAATCTACAAAACCTAACATCGGAATTTTAATCAACAAATCTGAATGATCAGCCCAAAAGTCCGAAAGTCCTGTTGCTTCAGTTCCTAAAATAATCGCAGATGATTTTGTAAAATTAGCCTCGTATAAATTCTTTGTTTCATCTTTCAAAAATGTTGAAACAACTTGAATATTTTTCGACTTTAAGAAATCCAAAACATCCTCTTTACTTGCTGATGTAATTTGATTGGTAAACAATGTTCCAACCGAAGAACGAATCACATTCGGATTGAAAAAATCAACTGTTTCATCACAAACAATTACAGCATCTACTTTTGCTCCATCTCCAGTTCGTAAAACTGCACCAAGATTCCCTGGTTTTTCTACAGCTTCCAAAACAACAACCAACGCATTTTCTGGTAATTGTAAATCCGTTAATGTCGAAGATTTCGTTTTATAGGCACCGATAATTCCGCCTGTCGATTTTCTATACGCAAGCTTTTCAAAAACTTGTTTGGTAATTGTAAATACTTTTGCCTGTCCAAAATCAATTGATTTGTTATAAATATCTTCGCAAATATAAATTTCAACCGCTTCGTAACCACCTTTTACAGCTAATTCATTTTCTTGTGTTCCTTCCACAATAAATAAACCTTGATTTTTACGTTCTCTCGATTTTTCTTGCAATTTCAGCAAGTTTTTAATCCTTGGATTTTGAAGACTTTCTATTAACATTTTACAAAATTACTCGAAATTCTTTGAAGTAGATTCAAATTATTTCATTGTTGCTAATTTTTTACTTACAACTTTTACTAACTTATATTTTAATGAAGATGCATCTGCTGGTGGATTTTCAATTTCAGATTTTGAAACAATAATTTGATATTCATAACCTGGTTCATGCTTAAATCCTTCAATCTGATTATAAAAATATTGCCATTCAGCTGCATTTGCTTCTTTTACCATCATACATTGCATTTTTGCAACTCCTGCGGTACATTCTCTTGTTTCTGGAGCAACTGTTAACAATTCTTCTCCTTGTTTCAATTCTTTAGTTGAAGCACAAGAGGCAAATAAACCGATACTTAAAATACTTGATAAAATAATTTTTTTCATGGAATATCATTTATTGTTTGACAACAAATATTATGCTAAAAACTAACTTAAACTTCAAAGTAAATTCATTCTCAAAAATTTAACTTGATTATAAATAACTTAATCACTTGTATTTTTTGTTGTACCTTTGCACCTTAAAATCAGAATTTTCGTATGACCAAAGATGGAAAAATGGAGTTGATGGCTCCTGCTGGGAATTTCGAATCGTTACAAGCGGCTTTAGATAATGGAGCTGATTCTGTATATTTCGGAGTTGAGCAGTTGAATATGCGTGCGAGAGCATCAATAAACTTTACAATGGACGATTTACCAGAAATCGTAAGACGTTGTGAAGAAAAAGGTGTGCGTTCTTACCTTACTTTAAATACAATTATATACGATCACGATTTATCTTTAATCAAAAACTTATTGGACAGAGCAAAAGAAGCAAATATTACGGCTGTTATTGCGATGGATCAATCTGTTATTGCTTATGCAAGACAAATTGGGATTGAGATTCATATTTCGACACAAATTAACGTTACGAATATCGAAACAGTAAAATTCTATGCAATGTTTGCTGATACAATGGTATTGTCGCGTGAATTGAGTTTGAAACAAGTGAAAAAGATTTGTGAACAGATTATCAAAGATGATGTTCGTGGACCGAGTGGAAATTTAGTTGAAATCGAAATTTTCGGTCACGGAGCATTGTGTATGGCTGTTTCAGGTAAATGTTACTTGAGCTTACATTCGCACAATTCTTCTGCAAATCGTGGAGCTTGTAAACAAAACTGTCGTAAAAAATATACGGTAATCGACCAAGAATCTGGTTTCGAAATCGAATTAGATAACGAATACATGATGTCGCCAAAAGACCTTTGTACAATGGAATTTTTGGATGAAGTGGTTGATGCTGGTGTAAAAGTATTGAAAATTGAAGGTCGTGGACGTGCTCCAGAATACGTTGCAACTGTAATTCGTGCGTATAGAGAAGCGATTGATTCTATTGCGGATAAAACATATTCAAAAGAAAAAGTGGATTACTGGATGGGATTATTGCAAACTGTTTATAATCGTGGTTTTTGGTCTGGATATTATTTAGGTCAAAAATTAGGAGAATGGTCTGCTGTTCCAGGTTCTATGGCAACTCAGAAAAAAGTTTATATCGGAAAAGGAGTTCATTTCTTCCCAAAACCAAGTATTGGTCAATTTGTAATTGATGCCTATGATTTGAAAATTGGAGATTTAATTTTAGTTACAGGACCAACAACTGGAGCCAAAGAAATGGTGGTAACAGAAATGATGGTGGAAGATGTAAAATCTGATACAGCTAAAAAAGGTGATTCGATTACAATTCCGATGGAATTTAGAATTCGTCCATCTGATAAATTATACAAATTAGTAAAAGTAGAAGAGCCAGGAACGCAACAAAATAGTGTTGAAGAAGGCGCTTATTCTCATTAAAAAAATAGTTATCAATGGTCATTATTACGTTACAGCGCGATAAATGCATCGGATGCAACTATTGTTATGAGTTAGCACCAGAACGATTCAGAATGTCAAAAAAAGACGGTAAATCTGTTTTATTAAAAGCAATTGATAAAAAAGGTTTCCACACGTTGAAAGATCCTGATCATTCTATCGTAGATAATTGCGAACGTGCTGCCAAAGCTTGCCCTGTAAATATAATTACAGTAAAAGAAATATAGATTAAAACATTAGCTATATAAAAAGTCCATCAAAATTTTGATGGATTTTTTTATTTTTAAAATTTATTGGATTAATACACAACCACATAAAAGACAATTACGGTTTCCCGCATTTTTTATAAGCAACCTTTTTACCATATTTGCATCTAGATAATAGAATTGATAACGAAATTAAAAATGTCAAAACCGAAGAGAATTCACAAAACTTACAAAAAGTCTTTGTTTAGTAAAATGAAAGTAAAACCTGTTAACTTATTGTTATTTATGGCAATCGCTTGTTTTATTTTTGTATTAGTTTTTCTGAATTAATTGGAATTTATTACTCTCTACTTTTTTACTTTAATAATTTCTTAACTTCGTATCAAACTACGAAGAAATGACAAAGTCTGAAGCTAGAAAATATTATCGAACGTTGAGAAAATCATTCACTAAAGAAGAAGTGAATAACTTGAGTGATCAAATTTTCGAACACATTAAACAATTAGATTTTTCTACAGATCAGACTTTTCATATTTTCTTACCTATCGAAAAAAATAACGAAATCAATACTTATCCAATCATAAATTGGCTATTTCAACAACAAAAAGAGGTGGTTTTGCCTTTGGTTATTGGCGATGATATGATTAATTGTAAAGTAGAAAAAGGTTTCGAAACGGTATTAAATTCACTTCAAATTCCAGAACCTATTCAGTATTCAGAAATTGATTCTAAAGCTATTGATGTTATTTTTATTCCAATGTTTGTTGCCGATAAAAAAGGAAATCGTGTAGGTTACGGAGGAGGATATTATGATAAGTTTTTGGCAAGATGTAAACCTAATTCAAAAAAAATAGGTCTAACTTATTTTAGACCTATCGAATATATTGAAGACGCTTATTTCGGCGATTTTCCTCTTGATTTCTGTATTACTCCAGACGGAATTGAATCTTTCTGAATCGAGTCTTTTTTATCATTTAACGTTCTAAAATAGAATTTAAACTCTCGTTGAAATTTGATCGGCTCTTGTTTTAACACAAATACCCCAACATGATTATTGGTTTCGATTAACTTTTTATCCGAATTGAAATAATTAATTGTATACGCAATTCGCTTAATAGAGTCTGGTGTAATTGAATCTTTTGGTAAAATTGCAAATTTAGAAACGGAAGTAAATGTTACTTTTTTCGAACGAAGTTCTCTCAATAACGAAAATATTTCGGTCGTATCTTTTTTAGGAAAATAAGATAACAATTGATCTCTCAACAAACTATCAACAACCGTATCATTGGTATTAGATGCCAGCGCCGAAAGCTCGAAAAACTCGCGCAATTTTTGTTTTGCAATAAAATTTACAGCTTCTACCGAATCCATTTTATTACTTACTGTCGATGCTTCGTTTTTGTAACCTTTTATCGCTTCTGGGTTATAATCTCCTTTATATTTATCGTCTTTGCACGAAAATATCATCCAAACACTCATCAGCAATATCATGCTAAACTGAACTATTTTACTTATCGTTCTCATCTTGCTGGATTTTAAATTTTAATTTCACAATTTTTCCATTTTTCCTTTCCGATTCGATCAAAGAAAAATTCTTTAACGACGTCGTAGGCATAGTAACTAAATTGATATATTGTTGTTTCGAAAGAATCTCTACACCAAAAAAATCATTGTCATAGACTTGATAAATCAACGCATCATCCGCAATCATTTGATTTAGCTTAGAAATTCGTTGTTTCAAATCTTTTGCTGAATTCGAATAATAATACAGCATAATCTTATAATCATCTGGCTCTAACAAAAGCTTTTCTGGCTGATTATATTGATGCAAATTAACCCTAAACGTATCTTGTTTATAGTAAGGTGAACTCACAAACATCTTGATTGTATCTTTTTGCGATTCAAATTTGATACAACCTGTTTTGGTCGATAAATAAAGTGGTGTAAAACCATCTCTAATAATTGTAACCTCAACAGAATTGGTAATTGCAGCTTGTCTATCCGAGTCTACAAAACAAAATTCGTACTCGCGCTGACCAAAAATTGAATAATAAATAGTTGCTCCAATTCCGCTCAACAAAACAACAGCAGCTGCTATTATCGAAATCAATTTTAGCTTGGGTTTTATTTTAACAGCTTCCTCTTTTGCAGGAATTATTTCTTTTTCTGTTGATGGTTTAACTTCTGCTTGAATCTCTATTTCAGATTCTTCTGGAGTTATATGTTCTGATGAAAAATTTTCGTTTTCTTTTGCTTCAATCGTCGATTCTTCAGCTTTATTTGGACCAAAATGTTCTATTTTCTGAACATTAAGAAAGTGTGCCCAATTTTTATATCCACAATATTGCGCCAAAAGATTGAGCATATCAATACGCGGAAGCTTCTGAAAATCTGACTTAAAATACGTATAAAACCACTTTTCGCTAACGGTAGATCTGGTTTTATTGAATAAATCGTCTTGGAAAGATGTAATTTCTTGCCCCTTCCAATCGGAGATATTTTCGGATTGAGCAGAATTTTCTTCCAAAAATCGATTTGAAATCGTTTTTTTCAGAATTTCGAAAATTTCTATATCTGTAAATTTGCTCAAAAAATAAAATTTATAAAATTGGTTTTCAGTATTTTGTAAAATAATTTTAATTTTACAAATTGTCCTTTAATACAACTACAAATAAAATAATTTTTTTGATATGTTGAGTTGTATTTCTTTATTAATGCGTTGTTAAATGATTTCTTTTGTTGTAAAACATTTGTTGAATATTCAATGATTGGATTACAATCATCTTACAACTATTTTGCTTCGAAAAACTTTGATATCAGCTTAACTTTGGTTCAACAAAATGATTGAAAAAATCAACAAAAACAAAAAATCAATTAAACATATCAAAAATTAAAGTTATGAAAAAATTAGCATTAAACGTAATCGTATTAGGAGTAATCGGAACTTCATTTGGTCTAACATCTTGTAATTTATTTGGATCGAAAGAAACAAAAACTGAAACAGAAGTAAAAAATGACACGATTACAACAATCGAAGATTCTGTAAAAATTGACTCTGTAGGAAAAGATTCTGTTGTTATCAAAGATTCGGCAGTTGTAAAAGAAACTCCTGTAAAAGTTGAAACAACTACGACTACAACAACAGAGAAAAAATAATTTGTAGAATAGATTAAACAAAAAAATCAAATGAAAAAATTAGCGTTATTCGCTTTCGCAGCGATTTCTTTCACAGCAATTTCTTGTAAACAAGAACCAACAAGTGTAGGAGAACCAACAACAGTTATTGAAGATTCTGTAAATGTTGAAAAAGCAGAGATTCCTGCGGCAGATTCTGTAGAAGGAGTTACGGTAGATTCTTCGAAAACTGTAAATCCAGCAGAAACAACAAAAGATTCTGTTGCGAAATAGAACTTAAAAACTCAAAAAAATCCGCTCGTTGAGCGGATTTTTTTGTTTCTATATCTAAGATTAAGATTCTTTCAGTGATTTAATGTCAATCACAAAACGATATTTCACATCAGATTTCATCATACGTTCGTATGCTTCATTAATGTTTTGAATATCGATCATTTCTACATCAGACACAATATTGTGTTCTCCACAAAAATCTAACATTTCTTGTGTTTCCTTGATTCCTCCAATTAAAGATCCTGCCAAATTACGACGTTTCATAATCAATAAACCTCCGTGAATAGCATCTAAAGGCTCGATAGCGCCAACCATACACATTGTTTTATCTAATTTTAATAATTGTAAATATGGATTAACATCGTGTTTTACAGGAATTGTATTCAATAAAAAATCAAATGAATTTGCATGCGCTTTCATTTGTGTTGCATCTTTCGAAATCAAAACCTCATCAGCTCCAAGTTTCTTTGCATCTTCACCTTTAGACTCAGATGTTGTAATCATTACAACATGTGCACCCATTGCTTTTGCAAATTTAACACCCATATGTCCCAAACCTCCAAGACCAATTATACCAACTTTATCGCCCGATTTTACATTCCAGTGACGCAAAGGCGACCACGTTGTAATTCCCGCACACAACAATGGCGCAGCAGCTTTTACATCGATATTTTCGGGTACGTGAAGCACAAAATCTTCTTCTACCACGATGTTTTCTGAATAACCACCGTAAGTGATTCCACCATGTTTCGAGTTTTTAGAATTGTACGTTCCTGTAAAACCATTTTCACAATACTGCTCCAAACCTTCGTCGCAAGAATGACAATGTTGACAAGATTCTACCATACAACCTACTCCAACCAAATCTCCAACTTTAAACTTTGTTACATCAGAACCAATTTCTTTTACTCGACCAATAATTTCGTGCCCTGGAACAACTGGATAATTTGGTTTTCCCCAATCGCCTTTCGCTGTATGAATATCGCTGTGACAAACTCCACAATACTCGATATCTATAAAAATATCTTTCGCATGTAAATGTCGACGTTCTATTGTGTGTGGCGCTAATGGATCAGTTTCATTAAACGCTGCGTATGTTTTTGTGTTCATTATTTTTAAAATTTTTAATCCTATAAAATTAAAAAATCTACCTGAATAATCAGATGGTTTTGAATGAATTAAATTATAATTATTTCAATTTTTTGATTCCCATGTTCCACAAAGTGAATGCATATTTATCAGCTGTTTCATTAATCACAACTTCTGTCGAACGACCTGCTCCGTGACCAGCTTTCGTTTCAATTCTGATTAAAACTGGATTATCACACGCTTGTTTCGCTTGTAAATTAGCCGCAAACTTGTACGAATGCGCAGGAACTACACGATCATCATGATCTCCTGTTGTGACTAATGTAGCAGGATAACATGTTCCTTCTTTTACATTGTGAACTGGTGAATAACCTTTCAAATACTCGAACATTTCTTTGCTGTCATCAGCAGTTCCGTAGTCATAACCCCAACCTGCACCAGCAGTAAACGTATGATAACGTAACATATCTAAAACCCCAACCGCAGGCAATGCTACTTTTGCTATTTTTGGATTAATTGTTTCTGTTGCGCCAACTAATAATCCTCCGTTAGATCCTCCTGATAATGCAGTAAAATCTGGTGAAGTATAATTATTTTTCTGTAAATATTCTGCAGCAGCAATGAAATCATTAAAAACATTTAATTTATTGAATTGACGCCCTCCATCGTGCCATTTTTTACCATATTCTCCACCTCCACGTAAGTTTGGAACAGCGTAAACTCCACCATTTTCAATCCAAGCAGCAGTTGCTGGACTAAATCCTGGCGTTAAACTAATATTGAATCCTCCGTATCCATAAACGATTGTAGGATTTTTACCATTTTTCTTCAATCCTTTTTTATACGTAATAATCATCGGAACTTTTGTTCCATCTTTTGACGTATAAAAAACTTGTTCAGAAATGTAATCATCTGAATTAAATTTTACATTTGGTTTAATGTAAACATCCGAAGATCCCGTTTCTACATTGTATTTGTAGCTTGTAGATGGTGTGATATAATTTGAAAATCCGAAATAGATTTCTTTCTCTGATTTTTTTCCTCCAAATCCTGATGCAGAACCAACGCCTGGCAATGTAATTTGACGGACTTTTGATCCATCATATTTGTATTGCTCCACAACCGAAATTGCATCTTTTAAGTATTTAGCAAATAAATAACCTCCTCCTGTAGAAACAGATAATACATTTTCAGTTTCTGGAATAACTATTTTCCAAGCAGCTTCGCTCAAATCAGAAATAGTTGCTTTAACTACTTTATTGTTTGGTGCTTTGTTATTTGTAAAAATGTAGAAAGTCTCTCCATCGTTATCAATCACAGAAGTATTTGTATCAAAATTATTCACAATTGTTTTGATTGGGCTATTTGCTTGAGACAAATCTTGATAATACAACTCATTTCCAGTTGTTGTATTTGCAGCTGTAATAATTAAGAAACGCTCATCATCCGTCAAATAAGCACCAACATAGCGGCGAGGTGTTTCTGCTCCTCCAAAAATCAATTGATCTTTTTTCTGAGCTGTTCCTAATTTGTGGTAATATAATTTGTGTTGATCTGTTTTCTCAGATAATTCAGATCCTTTTGGTTTATCATAAGACGAATAGTAGAAACCGTCGTTTCCTTTCCAAGCTGTTCCAGAGAATTTAACATCAATCAATGTTTCTCCAACTTGTGTTTTATCTTTTGCGTTAAGAACAATTACTTTTCTCCAATCTGATCCACCTTCTGAAATTGAATAGGCAACTAAGCTTCCATCTTTAGAAAAGCTAACATCAGCCAACGAAACAGAACCATCTTTCGAGAATTTATTCGGATCTAAAAAAACTTCTTCTGTTCCATTTTCACCTAATTTACGGTACAAAACTGAGTGTTGTTGTAAACCATCATTTTTGTAGTAATACGTATAATCTCCTTCTTTAAAAGGAGTCGAAATTTTCTCGTAATTCCAGATATCCGTCAACGATTTTTTCAATTGTGTACGTAATGGAATTTCATTCAAATAAGCATAAGTTGCTTTATTTTGTTCAATTACCCATTTCTTAGTATCTTCAGACAAATCATCTTCCAACCAACGATATGGATCTTGTACATTCTCTCCAAAATACGTATCAACATGATCAATTTTTTTTGAATCTGGATACTTTTTCTTATAACTCTGTGCATTCACTCCTACCATAAGGGCAACATTAAATAAAATAAAAGCAGTTTTTTTCATTTCTTCTTAGTATAGCTGTTTTGGTAAAGATAATAAAATCAAAAAGATAAATTGGTATTGAAAAAAATGATTTATTTTTGGGCAAAATCCTCTCAGATTTTAATTGAAATGAATACTTACAACTTCGCGGCAACTTAACGTTAAATTCATTTTGATTTAAAAATTTATCAAGTATTTTTAATTTTTTTAAAACCAAAAAAATGACTGTAGAAAAGTCTTTAACAGCCAAAATTGGGTCTATTTTTTCGTTAATTAAACAATCTTTTTCAAGCGAAAACTTAGATTTAACCGCGTTACCAATCAAAAAATCAGTCTTTCTATTAGCAATTCCGATGATGTTCGAAATGGTGATGGAATCTGTCTTTGCATTGGTCGATTTATATTTTGTAGGACATTTAAAAGAAAGCGCTTTCGCCATACAAACCGTTGGTCTTACAGAATCTTTATTAACAATTGTTTATTCGATTTCAATAGGAATAAGTATGGCTGCAACTGCCATTATTGCACGAAGAATTGGAGAAAAGAAACCCGAAAAAGCTTCGGAAAGTGCTTCGCAAGCAATTTTATTATCGATAATCATTACAATTCTGTTGAGTATTTTCGGATTTATATTCGCCAAAGATTTATTGATTTGGATGGGATCATCTGAACAAGCCGCAGAATACGGGAAGAATTTTACTAAAATAATGATGGCAAGTTGTTTATCAATTGTGTTATTATTCTTGATTAACGGAATTTTTCGCGGAGCTGGAAATGCAGCAATTGCGATGAAAAGTTTGTGGTTAGCTAACGGAATAAATATTATTCTGTGTCCAATTCTTGTTCGCGGATGGTTCTTTTTTCCTGAAATGGGATTAGAAGGAGCAGCCTTAGCTACTGCAATTGGTAGAAGTGGTGGTGTGGTTTATCAATTGTATGGTTTAACGAAAAAAGATTCATTAATTCAAATCAAATGGAGTTATTTCGTTCCAAAATCTAAACTAATTATCAATATTGTAAAAATTGCAGTTCCTGCTATTGTACAATATATTATTGCAAGTTGTAGTTGGATTATTCTTGCGCGAATTGTTGCTCAATCTGGTGGAGAAATTGCATCTTCTGGTTATCAAACAGCTTTACGACTGATGATGTTTTTTATGTTACCTGCTTGGGGATTGAGTAATGCTGCGGCAACTTTAGTTGGTCAAAACTTAGGAAATAAAGATCCCGAAAAAGCAGAAAAATCAGTCCTTATGACCATGAAATTTAATATCATCTACATGTTGATTGTAAGTGTTATATTCTATGGATTAAGTAATTATTTAGTTTCAATTTTTACAACAGAAGAACATATCAAAATTGTTGCAAAAGAAGGAATGTACATTTTGGCAACTGGTTTTTTATTATACGGAATTGGAATGGTAATGATGAATGCTTTTAACGGCGCGGGCGATACAATGACGCCAACGATTATCAATTTTGTTGGATTTTGGTTATTCCAAATTCCATTAGCGTATATGTTAACGTATCATTTCAATTTGAAGGAAGAAGGCGTTTTTATAGCAATTCCTGTTTCGGAAACGTTTATTGCAATTTTAGCATTTATTCTCTTTAAACGAGGGAAATGGAAGCAGAAAATAGTATAAAAAAAATCGCTCAAATGAGCGATTTTTTTATGTTTTTATCCTTTGTAAGTATAATATCTTGCACCTTTCAAATCTGGAATTTCAGTTTCAATGCGATCTAAAGCAAAACCTTTCGAATCATTAATAGATGTTTTCAGATTTTTATTGTGTAGATCTTGGTATTGTTCAAAAGAAATTGCTTCTCTTTTATTTAAATAAGTGAACAAATCCATTTTATTCATCACATTCTTCCAACCTTCACCAATTTGTCCTTGAAAAACTTTCGATTTAGATCCAGAACCATACGCAATAAAACCAACTGTTTTTCCATTTAATTCTTCATTGCTATCTGCGCTTACTTGTAGAGCCGATAAAAATGCTGTAAAAACTGAAGCTGTGTACATATTTCCGATCTCAGAAGAAGCACGTTGAGTTGGTTCTACTTTTTCTTTGATTAAGGCTTTATATTCATCCGATTTTGAAACAACTTTCAAGTTATCATTCGAATTATCTTGATCATTTTCTAATGCAAAAACATCCGAAAACATTCTTTTTCCTTGAAATGCATAAGGCAAGTGAAAAGCAATATATCGCCAATTTTCGTACAATTTACCTTCTATTTTAGCCTCATCTTTAAAGTTGAAATAAGCTTCTCTAACTCTTTTTTTATAACATTCGTTAGAATATTGCCCTTCAAAAACTGGTTCATCAGAAAAAATTTCGATTTCAGATTTTGTTGTTCCTAAAGCATTCAAAATCGCTTCATCAGAAGTTGATTGATGTGGTTTAAAGAAATCAAAAACAGATTCCATGCCAATTCCCCAATTGTTATCAAACGCAATCAAATCTGGTTGATTCGAGATTAACATCGCTACTGCACCTGCACCTTGTGTATATTCTCCTGTCGATTCTAATCCATATTTTGCATAATCCGCCGCAATTACAATCGCCTTTTTAGCTGGATTTACACGAACATAATCGATAGAATTGTGCATCGCATCTACTCCACCCACGCACGCAAACGTCATATCCACAACATCTGTATGTCTAAAAGGTCGTTCACCAAATTGTTTAGCCAAAACAGATTCTACCAATTGTACTGCATAAGTTGCGGTTGGTTTTGCTCCATCTAAAGCGCTTTCTGTTCCTAAATAAATTCGTCCGATTTCAGTTGGATTTATATCAAAATCTGTGATTAATTTCAACAAAGCATTCGCAGCGATAGTTGCTGTATCTTCATGAACATCTAAAACAGACATTTTCTTTAAACCCAAACCAATTTCAAGTTTATCAGGATCAATATTGCGTTGAATTGCTAAATCTTTTATTGGTAAATATATATGCGGAACGTAGATAGAAGCCGCCTCTATTCCATACTTCATTTTCGTTGATTTTTAAGCGAACTTCAAAGTTAAGGGTATTTTAATTTTATTCTGGCATGAAATAAATCCTGAATTTTAAGAAATCTAATTTCATTATAAATTACTCAAAAAAGAATGCTTTTAATTATAATATTTCTTAAATTTAAGAGCATAATTTAAAATATCAATTTTCAAAATGGCACGTACTTTTTACAAATCAATTAAAAACTCTATCAAATATTGGTGGATTTTATTAATCATAGGATTACTATTTGTTGGATTAGGAATTTATTGTTTTGCATTTCCTACTGCATCATATGTAGCACTTTCAGTCTTCTTTGCAGTTTCGTTTTTATTTTCAGGAATTTCAGAAATTATCTTTTCCATTTCGAACAAAGATGAAATTGATAGTTGGGGCTGGACATTGACATATGGAATTATCACCACAATTGTTGGATTTATGTTAGTTGTTAATCCAATTCTAAGTTTAGAAGTTTTTGCTTATTATGTTGGGTTCTTAGTGTTATTCCGCTCAATCTCTGGAATTAGTTATGCTTTCGACCTGAAAAATTATGGTGTAAGAGATTGGGGTGTTTCGTTATTTTTGGCAATTGTTGGATTAGTTATTTCGCTTATTTTATTATCATCTCCACAATTAGCAGGTTTAACAGCTGTTGCATGGCTAGGATTAGCAGTTATTTCTACCGGATTATTTGCGATTTTTATTTCATTACAATTGAAGAAAATTAAAGATATCCCGAATAATATTTCGGACGATTTGAGAAGTCGATATGAAGAAATTAGAAAAGAAATCGAAGATTTTAAAAATCAATAAAAAACAAAAACCTCTACTTTAATTGAAGTGGAGGTTTTTGTTTTATTTTCCTAAGATTCCTTCTAAAAATCCAGTTTTAAAAGATTCAATCATAACATCTGGTTGATCTATAAAATTTAGAAAACCATAAGCTAGAACTGCACCTATAGCAATTTTTCCAATTGATAATAAAGATAGCTTTTTCATATTACCTTAATTTAAAATTAAATATAATAAATATTTACAATATCGGTGCTAATAATCTACAAATCGATGCAAACGCACGGTTATACCAAGGTCTATTTTCCCATTTTTCTAGCGTTAATAATTCTGAATCCTCTTTATCTATATCAAATTGAGCACTCATTTGTTGTAATAACGTTGCATTTTCAATCACCGAAGTAATCTCGAAATTAATCATAAAACTACGATAATCTAAATTCACTGTTCCAATAAAAGCCAATTTATCATCGACCGTAATTGTTTTGGCATGAAGAAATCCTTTTTCGTATAAATAAACTTTTACACCCCGCTTCATCAAAGGTTTTAGGAATGATAATGACGCTTGTTGCACCACAATAGAATCGCCTTTTTTAGGGATAATCAACTCCACTTCTACTCCGCTCGAAACAGCAATCATCATCGCTGTCTTAAATTCGTCACTTGGTATAAAATATGGTGTACACAATTGCACTTTCTTTTTCGCTAAAGTAATTGCCAAAATCATCGCTTCCATTGCCGAATGTACATCACTACCAGGCGAAGAAAGTCCGAAACTAACAGTTGCAGCATCTTCAAAAATCTTACTTTGAGAATTGTAAAAATAATTTGAATCAGAAATATTATACTTTTTGCCTTCCGTCATCATCCAATTTAAGTAAAAATGCAATTGCAAACTATTGATAGAATCTCCTTCAATCATCACAGAAGTATCACGCCAATAAATCTTATTATTTGGACTTATTACACCATTTTGATTGATGTATTTATCACTAATGTTAATTCCTCCTAAAAATGCTTTTTTACCATCAACAATCAAAATTTTGCGGTGATTACGGTAATTAGAATTCGCCAAAGACGAAAATCGAACAGGTAAAAATGTCTGAAACTCCACACCTGTTCCATCAAATCTTGAGTGATGTTTATTCAGTTTTGATGATCCAAAATCATCCGCAGTTACACGAACTTCTACACCATTTTTAGCTTTTTCAATCAGAATATCAATGATTTCATTTCCAATATGATCTTCATCAAAAATGTAATATTCGAGATGAATATGATTTTTAGCTTCACGTAAAGCTTCCAAAAAAAGAGGAAATTTTTCTTCTCCATTTGTCAACAACTTTACTTTATTATTTGTTGCAGGATAAGCAACTCTTGCATTATTTAAATAACGATAAACCTGTGACAAAGAACCAATTCTTGCATTTACTTTATCTAAATCATCGTGAACAAATTGATCCATTTCAGCCCATTTTTCATTGATGATTTTTTGATGATTCTTATCTATACGTTTAAAAAATTCATCTTTTTTAAATTTCTGTCCAAAGAAAAAATATAAGATTATTCCAATAAACGGTAGAAAAACAATCACCAGTATCCATGCAATTGTTTTAGTAGGGTTTCGATTTTCGATCAAAATAGTAACAATCACCATTATATAAAGGATTGTAAGCGGAACCCAATACCATTCTTTGATAAAATTCCAGATGTGCAAAAGTGTAATTGACCATTCCATTTGTTACCAATTCGTAATTTTTATAAAAATAAATGAATAAAAATCAACTGCTTAAAAAATTAACAAAAAATATTTAAAAATAATTTTGGAAATAATAAATAAACCTTCTTATATTTGCAATCCAAAATGACGGTGCCTTAGCTCAGTTGGTAGAGCAAAGGACTGAAAATCCTTGTGTCCCTGGTTCGATTCCTGGAGGCACCACCACATTTATAAAACCTCAAGCATGTGTTTGAGGTTTTTTTTTTGAATGAACATAACAATTTATTCATCGAGTATTTTAGAGTTGTATCTAAATATTCCGTAAATTGCATAAAACATGGAAATAGGAAATAGACCTTGGGGTTCTTACTACGTATTAGAGGACACCGATATATATAAATTGAAGAGAATAGAAGTGAATGTTGGCGGGCGTTTGTCTTATCAATATCACAATCATCGTGCAGAAGTTTGGACAATTGTTCAGGGTACTGCAATGGTGACACTTGATGATAAAGAATATGAATACAAAGCAGGTGAAGTCGTTATTATACCATTAAAAGCAAAACATCGTATTCAGAACATAGGTAATGAGACTCTAATTTTTATCGAAGTTCAACATGGTACGTATTTTGGTGAGGAAGACATCATTCGAATTGAAGATGATTACAACCGATCATCTGAAGATTAATAAAAACTAACTATAAAAGACTAAACTAATTGACTATGAAAATCGGAATTACATTTAGTGCTTTTGATTTGCTTCATGCGGGACATATCAAAATGCTAGAAGACGCAAAACAACATTGCGATTATTTGATTGTAGGTTTACAAACAGATCCAACATTAGATCGACCAGAAAAAAACAAACCAACACAAACTGTTGTAGAACGCTACATTCAGTTAAAAGGTTGCAAATTTGTTGACGAAATTGTGCCTTATGCAACAGAAGAAGATTTGGAAGACGTTTTGAGATCTTTCAAAATCGATGTGCGTATTTTAGGTATTGAATACCAAGACAAAAACTTCACAGGACGTAAATATTGTGAAGAAAAAGGAATCGAATTGTATTACAATTCAAGAGACCACCGTTTCTCAAGTTCCGGACTTAGAAAAGTGGTTGCTGAAAAAGAACTTCTTAAAGTTGTAAAATAAAAATGGAGTAAGGTTAGAGTTTATCTAACCTTTTTTATTTACAATACTTTCTCAATCAAAAAATTAATGTAAAAAATAATTCTAAAAATTATACCTTTGCAAAATGTCAAATATAGTTGCAATTGTAGGAAGACCAAACGTTGGTAAATCTACGTTCTTCAACAGAATGATCCAAAAAAGACAAGCTATCGTTGATGACACTTCTGGTGTTACACGTGACCGTCACTATGGAAAATCTGATTGGAATGGAAAAGAGTTTACCGTAATCGATACCGGAGGGTATGTCGTTGGTTCAGATGATACCTTTGAAGAAGAGATCCGCAAGCAAGTTGAATTGGCTATTGATGAAGCAAATGTAATTTTGTTCATGGTAGACAATCAAGTTGGTTTAACGGATATGGATAAGGAAGTTGGCAACCTTTTAAGACGCACTAAGAAGCCTACATTCTTAGTTGTGAATAAGGTCGATACCAACAAAAATTTAGAAGATTCTTATGAGTTTTATAACTTAGGATTCGAAAAAATGTACACTATCGCTGCAATGAGCGGAAGTGGAACAGGTGAATTATTAGATGATGTGGTAGATTGTTTTAAAGAAGAACAACACATTGATCCATTCGAAGGTTTACCTAAAATTACAATCGTAGGTCGTCCAAATGCTGGAAAATCTACATTAATCAATGCATTATTAGGTGAAGAACGTAATATTGTAACGGATATCGCAGGAACAACACGTGATTCTATCGAAACGTTGTACAATAAATTTGGACACGAATTTGTTTTGGTAGACACTGCCGGAATGCGTAAAAAAGGAAAAGTAAGCGAAGATTTAGAATTTTATTCTGTGATGCGTTCGGTTCGTGCAATCGAAGAATGCGACGTTTGTGTCTTAGTAATTGATGCAGAACGTGGTATTGAAGCACAAGATTTGAATATTCTTTATTTAGCAGAACGTAACCGAAAAGGTGTGGTCATCTTAATCAACAAATGGGATTTATTGGAAAAAGAAACCAATACAATGAAAGAATACAAAGATGCTATTCTAAAACGTATTGCGCCTTTTACAGACGTTCCTGTGTTGTTTATCTCGGCTCTTACAAAACAACGTGTCTTGAAAGCTGTTGATACATTTATCGAAGTTTACGAGAACCGTAGTCGTCGTATCAAAACAAGTAAATTAAACGAAACTTTGTTACCGATTATCGAGATTACACCTCCACCTGCAGTAAAAGGAAAATACATCAAAATCAAATATGTAACGCAGTTACCTACAAAAACGCCTCAATTTGCGTTTTTCTGTAACTTGCCGCAATATATTAGAGATCCTTACAAACGATTTATCGAAAATCAATTGAGAAAGGAATTTAATTTTGAAGGAGTTCCAATTGAAGTTTACTTCAGAAAGAAATAATAAAAATCCAAAAAGTCCATTTACAATTTGTAGATGGACTTTTTTATTGATAACAATAGAATTTAACATTCATAAAAAAAGCTCAACGATTGACGCTGAGCATTTTTGTGACCGAGACAGGATTCAAACCTGTAACCTCTTGAGCCGTAATCAAGTGCGCTATTCAGTTGCGCCACTCGGCCGTTTGAAATAATTGAAAGTATTTTCCCTTATTTTCGAATGCAAATATACAGCACTTTTATCGTAAAAACCTAAGCTTTTCGAGAAAAGTTTTTAACAATAATTTAATTTACAACGTATCAATTGCTTACAAAAATATTTTTTTATGATTTTGACAGAATTCTTAACTTGCTTCCTCTAAATTCAATCCAAAATGATTAAAAAATTAATTCTAAGTTCATTCATTCTTCTTGCAATTAGTAGTTGTAAACAGTCGAAAGAAGCTGTTAAAACCGAACAAGAAAATACAACTTTTCAGTTTGCGAAAAATATTTCTATCGAAGAAAACAACGAAACAATCACGATAAAATCTTCTGGAAATACGATTTCATTTGATAAAAAAGACTTGCCAATCAAAACTGTGATGGTTGAAACTTCGTCTGCTGTGACGTTTTTAGATCAATTAGAAAGTCTTGATTTAATCAAAGGAGTTTGCGATGCAGATTTTATTTACAATCCTAAAATAGCCGAAGGAATTGCGAATAAATCAATCTTAAAAGTTGGAAATTCAAACGAACTATTCACAGAAATCATCTTAAAAAATAAACCACAATTGATTATTGCAAATTCAAATCCTGTTTTAGCAAAATTTCATCAACAATTGGAACAAAATGGAATAAAAGTATTGTATTTAGATGAATACAAAGAGCAAAACCCATTGGGACAAGTTGAGTATTTGAAGGTTTTCGGAAAATTATTCGGAAAAGATACAGAAGCTGAAAAGCGTGTAGAAACGGTTAAAAATAATTACGACTCCATCAAAAATATCATTCAAACCAAAGGTCAAGATAATGTTTCAACAATTGTGAATACAATGTATGGCGATATTTGGTACGTTCCGACAAATGATTTGTTGCAAGCAAAATTAATAGACGATGCGAAAGGAAATTATATTTTCAAGAATAAAACAGGTGAAAATAGTTTGAGCTTAACATTTGAAGAAGTTTATACAGCTGGAAAATCTGCAAATTATTGGATTAATGTAACAAACGTAAATACGTTGGCAGAAATGAAAGCTTCTTATCCAAATTATGCGTGGTTTGATGCGTTTAAGAAAGGAAATGTTTACGCTTACAACAAACGAATGAATGCAAAAGGTTCGAATGATTATTTTGAACAAGGAATCCTTCGTCCAGATATTATTTTGAATGATTTAGGAAAAATTTTCTATCCAAATTTATTTCCAACGTATGAGTTGTACTTTTATCAACAATTGAAATAAATGACTGAAATTATTCAAAAATTCGAAGATTTTGTTCTAAAATCTTCGAATTTATCCATTTCAACTCTTGAAAAAGATGCAGAATGTGACGAATATATAGGTTATAATTTCAATGTTAATGAGTTTTCTATAAAATTTAGAAAATCGAAAATTACGCCTAAAAAAGTTGGTCAATTTGTAACATTATGGAAACGAAATACAGCTAAACAAACCGAACCTTACGACGAAAATGATGGTTTTGATTATTACATTATTGCTGCAGAAGATGATTCTAAACTAGGTTTTTATATTTTTCCGAAATCAATTTTAATTGAAAAGAATATTTTGAGCTCAATTAAAAAAGAAGGAAAACGAGGTTTTAGAGTTTATCCGAATTGGGTAAAACCTGAAAATAAACAAGCGGAGAAAACTCAAAATTGGCAACAAGATTATTTTGTAGAAGTCAACAATCAACAGATTGACAAAACCAAGTTAGAAAAGATATTCAACAAAAAACGGAATTCAAATTGAGTTCCGTTTTTTTGTTATTTTTTCAAAAATTCGAATCCAAATAAAAATAAGCTTCACTGATAAAATCACTAATATTTGACGCAATTAAACTATGTGGATGAATTTTATTTACAGCCAAATCTCCAGCCAATCCATGTAAATAAACACCTAAAATTGAAGCTTCTGATGAATTATAACCTTGTCCAATTAGCGACGCAATAATTCCACTCAACGTATCTCCAGATCCAGCAGTTGCCATTCCCCAATTTCCTGTCGAATTGAAATAAATTTTACCTTCGGATGTAATAACTGCAGTATAAAAACCTTTTATAATAAATGTCAATTGATGAAAAACAGCAAGTTTTTTAACTTTTTCTAATTTCTCAAAATCATTTTCCCATTCTCCAATTAAACGTTGTAACTCTTTTGGATGCGGTGTTAAAACTGAATCTTGTGGAATCAACGTAAAACAATCTTTCTGATTAGCTAAACAATTTAATGCATCAGCATCAATCACCAAAGGTTGTTGTTGATTCTTAATCCAATTGATAAAATTTGCTTCTGTAGTTGGGTGTTGTCCCATTCCCATTCCAACAGCAACTCCTTGATAAATTTTTATCTCAGGAAAATGTTCAATTTGTTTTTCTGAATCATCAGTCAAACTCATTGATTCTATCAAATTTGTTTGCAAAATATTTAATCCACATTGAGGAGTATAAGTCGTTACCAAACCACTACCCGTCTTCAAGGCTGCTTTTGCACTTAAAATAATTGAACCTATTTTTCCTAAACTTCCACCAATTATCAACGTATGACCAAATGTACCTTTGTGCGAAAATTGACTTGGTTTCTTTAGAAATTTCTGAACATCATTTTTCTGTATAAAATAATAATTTGTCTCAAATTCATTACTCACATTTTGTTCTAATCCAATATCTAACAAAATAAATTCAACGGTGTAAATCTGATTTTCAGGAAATAATAAACCTAATTTAGGAACCTGAAAAGTATATGTTTTATTTGATTTACAACACGGAAAATATTTTTGCATAGGAGAATCAGCAATAAAACCAGAAGGCAAATCTATCGAGATAATTTGCGTCGGATTTGACTCTGCTATTTGATTGAAGACTGAATTCCAATCATCATGCAAAGGTTGATTAATTCCAATTCCGAAAATAGCATCGATAATAACTGAATTTTCAGGAAGTTGTAACTCTTCATTCAAATTAAAAAAATGTAAATCATTAGAACTCAAAAGTTGTTGATTCTTTAAATTATCTTCGCTATAATTCTCTGATTTCAATATATAAATCAATGTTTTATAGCCTAATTTTTTCAATTCTCTTGCAACTCCTAATCCATCTCCTCCATTATTTCCTTTTCCGCAAAAAATAATAATTGGTAATTCTTTAGATGGAATATCATTCACTATATTTTCAGTCAATTTCAATACAGCTCGCTCCATCAAATCCCAAGAGGATATATTTTGATGTTTGATCGTTAATTGATCCCATTCTTTTATCTGTTTTGAATTGAGTATTTTCATGAATAACATTTGTTTACATAAAGGTAGTAAATAAAAAAAGGAACTCAAATTCAGTTCCTTTTTTTATTTATATTCTATTAATCTTAAAATAATTCTGATCGGAATTGCTCTAAGAAACGTTTATCATTTTCTGTGTACAAACGGATATCACCAATCTGATACAACAACAACGCAATACGCTCAATTCCCATACCGAATGCATAACCCGAATATTTCTCAGGATCGATATCTACATTGCGCAAAACGTTAGGATCTACCATTCCACATCCCATAATTTCTAACCAACCTGTCCCTTTTGTCATACGATAATCAGTTTCAGTTTCTAATCCCCAATACACGTCAACCTCCGCAGAAGGCTCTGTAAATGGGAAATATGAAGGACGTAAACGAATTTCAGATTTACCAAATAACTCAGTTGTAAAATAACTTAAAGTTTGTTTCAAATCTGCAAACGAAACACCTTCGTCAATGTATAAACCTTCAATTTGGTGGAACATCATATGCGAACGAGACGAAATCGCTTCATTACGGTAAACACGACCTGGCGCTAAGAAACGCATGGGCGGTTGATTTTTCTCCATATGACGAATCTGCGTAGACGACGTATGCGTACGCAACACAATATCTGGATCAGTTTCGATGAAAAATGTATCTTGCATATCTCTCGCAGGGTGATGCGCAGGCAAATTTAACGCTGTAAAATTGTGCCAATCATCTTCGATTTCTGGACCTTCAGAAACACTAAATCCAATGCGATTAAAAATCTCGATTATGCGATTTTTTGTAATGTTAATTGGATGACGAGAACCCAATGTAAAAGGCTCTCCAGGACGTGTCAAATCTAAAGAAGAATCAGTTTTTCCTTCGTTTGAGATTTCATTTTTAAGAACAGTTGATTTTTCAGTTGCCAATGTTTTTAATTCATTTACAACTTGACCAAATTCCTTTTTTTGTTCATTCGGAACAGATTTGAACTGTGTAAACAAGTCTGTTAAAATTCCTTTTTTTCCTAAAAATTTAATTCTGAATTCTTCAATTTCAGCAGCATTTGTTGAATGGAAGTTTTTTACTTCTTCAATATATTGTTTGATTTGGTCAATCATAATTTCTGATCAATTTGATTACAAATTTAACCGATAATCAACTTATAACAAATTATTCGAGTACTTTTATTAAAAACGTCTAATTCTTATAAATAAAAATCCTCCTAAGAAACTTAGGAGGATTTGATTGATATTATATTTTTGAAAATTATTTCCCAAATACTTCTTTTACTTTAGCTGTAATTCGTTCGCGTTCTGCATCTGTTAAATTAGAACCAGAAGGTAAACATAAACCATTTTCAAATAATTCTTCTGCTACCGTTCCTCCATAATAAGGTGCATCAGCAAAGACAGGTTGCATATGCATTGGTTTCCGTTAATTCACGAAGGAAAGGATTACTGAGGATTCTGGCTTTTATTTGTAGAGGATGTCGATTTTTTTCGAGAAATTAAAAACCTGTTTTATTATTTTTCTTCTAACTTTTACCTTAATGCAAAGTCTGTGCAAACAGAGTATGTGATTACAAAACATCAAGTCTTTGATTTTCGACGGTCAAAATTAGTTTTAGTCATTCAATGTTTTAGATCATTTGCTACGCAAACAGTAAAACATTTTAACCATAACTTTCAACTTTTTTGACTCTCGCCTCCAAATCATATGACATTTTTCTAATCCTTTTTTCATTCATAAATTTTGTAAAAACTTATTACTTAAAACTCAATACTTAAAACTTAAATTATTTTCTTAACGTAAGAGTTTTAATGCCGGTTTTTCATCCTTTTTTAATATTAAAATCCCTTTTAAACAATGAATTCAAACACGTCATTGCTGAAAAGTCGAGGGTCAATTCGGCGTAGTGAGCGTTAAAAATGATTTATGTTCGCATTTCATATGCGAATGATTTAAAGCATTTAGCGAATAGCAGTTATTGACCGACATGTAAGCATAGACTTGTAATGCTTTGCATTCATGAATACCATAAAATAATAATAAACCATATGAATAACTTTTGATTACTTTTTGTGTCAAGACTTCCCCGAAGGGCATATGAATTCATTTAAAAACAATAATAACTCATGAATAAAAAGTAATAAATAAAGAACTACTAATTATTCACTTATTCTCGTAATTATGTTCAGAACCTAATCTAGTTGTCATTTGAGGTATCGAGAAATCTATTACTTTCATTTTTTTAATCATCTAAAAAAACGAAACAAAAAAAGATGCCGACAGTAGTCTCTCAATGATTCAACTAAATAAATTATTTCCATAAAGTTGGCAACTCGCTCCACTCAGACACTCCAACTTTTTTTATTCCAATAATTTAGAGTTGAATTGCATTTCGATCCTAAATCGTCGGATTTTTTTAATTCCTTTCTCAATATTCAAATTCGCCTTTAATAAGGAATTAAAAACCGTCATTGCTGAAGAGTCGAGTGTCAATTCGGCGTAGTGAGCGTTAAAAATGATTTACTGTTCGCATTTCAAATGCGAATGATTTAAAGCATTTAGCGAGTAGCCATTATTGACCGACATGTAAGCATAGACTTGATTTTTTTGGTTCGTTTTTTTTATCAAGAAAAAAAATGAATAAATGTACCTAAGCTCCACAGGAGCTTCTCCTTTTAATTTCAAATTTTTAATTTCAAATTCTTAATCTCAAATGTTTTTTCATCAAGGTACCCGAAGGGTATATGAATTCATTTGAAAACAATAATAACTCATGAATAAAAAAATGAATAATCTTAATCATGCCTCTCAACTTTTTGACACTCGTCTCCAAATCATATGACATTTTTATGATCCTTTTTCAATATTTAAATACATAATACATTTCACAAATCTAAAATCTCAATTCTCACATCTAAAATCAATCCACTTTCTCAACCTTAGTCTTAATCTCAAATACATACTACTTTGTACATAATACAACTCTAAAATCTCAAATCTCATATCTCATATCTAACAACTACTTTTTACATAATACATAATACATAATACATTTCACAAATCTAAAATCTCAATTCCCACATCTACTTTTACACAACAAAAAAACTACCCATCTACTGGGTAGCCTTTAACAATTACATTAAATTTTCATTCTTCAATTTTTGCAACAACAGCGAAAGACAGAAACTACTTAATGCCCCTACGAGCGAAAGTAAAATTGTCGAAATAATATCCTGCCATTGTATACTCGCATACATACCGCACATAGCTCCACAAATCACACTAAACTTCGTGTGATCGTGAGGCGGCATCGGATTCATCAACAACATCATGGTCAACAGTTAATTGACTTACAGCTGTTAAAACACCTCCCGTCACAACCAAATATCCACCTAATTGCACCAATAGTGCTGGCAATACAACAGGAGCGGCAATCAATACACCACCAATACTAGCAGCGACTAATCCTATTGTACGAATATGTTGAAATAACTTAGGGGTTGGCAATTGCAAACGTTCTACTATATTCATAACGTTTATTTTTTAATATGTAAAAAAACCTGTTCACCTCTCTGTAAATATTCATAAACGATTGTTTTCAGTCGTTCAAATGCTTTACGAGAGTCAATACCTTTTCCTTCTCCTTGCAGAGAAGTAACTGGAGCTATACATCCATTCAGCTCCTTTAGTGCATCATTCGCTGGATGAAATAAAATCAACGATCGATTCGGAACCAAATCAATCCATACATGCCACCCAAAACGTTTACTAAATCGCTTCTTTAGTGGATATTTACCTTC
>NZ_DDBA01000076.1:7936-35966 GCF_002333005.1 Empedobacter sp. UBA2044 | reverse complement strand
TATTTCAGGACGGGACAATTATATAAAAAAAGAAAGCTTCTCTATTTTTGAGAAGCTTTTCTTATTTTATCTGTTCCAAACTATTCGCAATTGCTTTATATAGAACTTCACCCATTCTTTCACAATTTTCGTAAGATTGATCTTTATAAAACTTTGCAAAACCAGTTCGTAATTGTGCAACATTTTCTGGTTTAGAAATATGATCATTTTTCATGATTTTCATTAAATCACGAAAACGTTTCGAACTATTCGAAATTCTTTTCGAAATCAAGGATTTTACTTCTTTTCTATATTGATCGACAGAATTTGGTTTCAAGCGATTATTCACCAAATCAACCATAATTTTATTTTCTTTGAAATACTGTGGTCGATAAATTTTTAAATTTCCTTCATAACATTGTTGATCGAAATCTATTGGTCGAATTCTATAGATAACTTGATCAAAATCGTGAATTGGAATCACCACATAATTATACGATCGCATATCACCTAAAAGACCAATAAAACAGCGTTCATTGAACTTTACAAACTCTTTTGCAATCTGATTTTTCTCTAAATCATTACATTTATCCAAATAATTTTTGATAAAAACATCTCCTGGAATTCCTAAAATATGCTCTTCAATCAATGTATTTTTGTAGACCAAAAAATTGATTCGATGTGGAGACAAAATATCTTCTAATTCTAAACCATAAATACGCGAAGCATCTGCTTTTTTGATGTAAAAATTGGTATAATTATCATTCAAAATATTACGAACCCGAATACGAAAAGGTTTCGAATTTCCGAACGTACAATAATCAATAGAATCAACAACAAGATAAGGCAAAGACTCCTCATCTCCGTCTGAATGTAAGTAGGTGTAAATTCTGTTTAGACTATCTTGAATTTCCTGATGTTCCGAGTCGGTATAATAAACACCTAACCAATGCGTATCATTTCCTTCCTTATCTTCCAATGCTACACAACCCGAAAAACGCATCAAATCATCATATTCTACACTCGCTTTTGTTTTGCGATGATATTTCTCTAAATAATGATTTAATTCGTCACTCACAGGATAAATAGGCTTTCTAAACTCTATTTTTACATCTTTCATTTCATGCTTATTAGTCTATACGAAGATAGGTCTAAATTTATTTTTTAAAATTGTTTATTGGATTAATATTTGCTAAATTCAAACATAATCTAAATCTAAATAAAATGAATATTCAGGTCAGAAATTTGACTCTTGAAGATTATAGTGATTTGACTGAATCTACAAAAGAAGCCTATCACAATCAGCTTGGAACTTGGACTGTCGACGAAATTAAAGAATTATTAGCTATTTTTCCGCAAGGTCAACTTTGTGTTGAAGTGGATGGAAAAGTTGTTGCTTCGGCATTAAGTATTGTGGTTAATTCGAAAAAAACGAATATCGAATCGAATTATGATACGATAACATC
Organism: Empedobacter sp. UBA2044; assembly: GCF_002333005.1. NCBI lineage: Bacteria > Pseudomonadati > Bacteroidota > Flavobacteriia > Flavobacteriales > Weeksellaceae > Empedobacter > Empedobacter sp. UBA2044. The sequence continues at coordinate 34,521 of NZ_DDBA01000076.1, read as the reverse complement.
TAATGGTAAATTTTTAAAACATGATCCAGAAGGTGATGTAATGTATGGAATTGAAGTTTTTGTTCATCCAAATTATCGTCAATTGCGCTTGGGAAGACGTTTATATGACGAACGTAAAGCGCTTTGTGAAGAAATGAATCTAAAATCAATTGTAGCTGGTGGACGTATTCCAAATTATCATAAATATTCGCAAGAATTATCTCCTAGACAATATATAGAAAAAGTAAAAAGTAAAGAAATTTATGATTCAACTTTAGCTTTTCAGATTTCGAATGATTTTAATGTTAAAAAAATCTTGAAAAATTATCTGAAAGATGATAAAGAATCCTTAGAATACGCCACTTTATTAGAATGGAATAATATCTATTACGAACCTGAATTGAAATCTAATTCACCGACAAAACGTACTATTCGTCTTGGTTTGGTGCAATGGCAAATGCGTTTATTTAATGGTTTACAAGATTTTTATGATCAAATTGATTTTTTCGTAAGTGCGGTAAGCGATTATGGCTCTGATTTTATTATGTTTCCAGAATTTTTCAATTCGCCGTTGATGAGTCCATATAATCATTTGAAAGAGATTGAAGCGATGCATCAATTAGCAACGATGACGGACGATATTGTGAAGAAAATTCAAGAATTTGCAATTACATATAATGTCAATATTATTTCAGGATCTATGCCTCATCTAAAGGAAGGAAAACTATATAATACGTCATTTTTATGTCATCGTTCGGGGAAATTAGATTCGTATAGTAAAATACACATTACACCAAATGAGTTCAAATATTACGCATTGAATGGTGGCGATGAAATAAAAGTTTTTGATACCGACTGCGGAAAAGTAGGTTTACTAATTTGTTATGATGTCGAATTTCCTGAATTGAGCCGTATTTTAGCCGATCAAGGAATGGAAATTTTATTTGTTCCATTTATGACTGATACGCAAAATGGTTATACGCGAGTACGTAGTTGTGCGCAAGCTCGTGCAATAGAAAATGAGTGTTATGTGGCTATTGCAGGCTCTGTGGGAAATTTACCGCGTGTGAATAATATGGATATTCAATATTCACAATCGGCAGTTTTCACACCTTCAGATTTCTCTTTTCCAAACAATGGAGTTAAAGCAGAAGCAACTCCGAATACAGAAATGGTACTGATTTCTGATGTTGATCTTTATCTTCTAAAAGAGTTGCATGAGTATGGAACTGTAAAAACGATGAAAGACAGACGCAAGGATTTGTATGAAGTAAGACTAATAAAAACATAAAAAAAACCTCCAAATTGGAGGTTTTTTTTAGTTCTTATTCCCATTGGTTAGACTCGAATAAGAGCATAGACCTTAGGTTCGGTTAAGTATCTGTACTAAAATTAGAAATATTTTTTATAAGGGACAAATATTTTTTAGAAAACTTTGAACTTTAACATATTTCAATTTTGTTTTATAACTCTAATTCGAAGATTTGAATAAACTTTTCATTGAAATTATTTGAAACAAATTGATTAAAATAGATTTTTTTTCCATCGTTAGAAAAATGCGGAATTCCCGTTAATTCATTATTGATTTTTTGAACTTGATAGATTTGTTTAGATTTTTTTTCGGTTAAATCATTTAGATATATTTTATCGTTAACAAAATAAATAGCATATTTTCCGTTTGGTGAAAGATTGAATGGAGAGGTAATCGAATTTTCTAAAAAAGAATATTGAATAATTTCATTCGAAACTAAATTTACACCAAATAATTGCGTCTTATCAAATTCATCTTCCATCAAAAAATAGATGATTTTCCCATCAGGAGAAGAACGTAACCAATGTCTAAAATTACTAATTCCATGTTGAGTAAAAGTGATTCGTTTCTGCGAAATACAACTTGGCACATCTGGCAAAGTAGTTAAAGTTCCTTTTAAATTATCGTTTTCATCAAACCTTATTTCATTTGGAATTTCAGCAATAAAAATTTCCGTTTTCAAATTCCCTTTTTCATCACGCACATGTCCCTGAAATGCGATATTGTTTGTTGAGTTAATCCAACATTCATCAAAAGCTTTTTCGATTTCATCACTTCCATTTTTAGGATTTATCACTACTCTAGAAACGATAATCGAAAACATTTCACCAAAATTATTCTCTAATGTTTTATCAAAATCAACCTCAACTTTTTTGGGAAACATCATTCCAACCACTCGCTGATCTTTTATACTAGAATTGTGTTTGGATTCTTGTTCCAAGACATAATCGTTGTAAGTAAAACTAATCCAATTCTTCTCTTTTTGCCACGAATGCGAATGTGTTCCTCCACGCAAAGCACCATTTGTAAAGGGAAAATTTATATTTCGAGCATCCATAAAAATAGGCTGATTTGGAAATTCTAAATCAATTGCGACACCTGTCCTTCTTGTTGCCGAATACGGATTTGCTTGATTCGCATTTCGAATACCATGAATAAAAATAACTTTATTCTCAATTTGTGAAAAAGAGGCTGCACCTACTCCAGGACCAAACTCTGTTTGATTATTTGTTGTATAAATAATTTCGGATTCGTAAGTTTTCGTATGAAGTAAACAGATGGAAGAAGTTTCTCCAATTTTTGTATCATCATTTCGTCTATCAAAAACAAGATAATTGCCATCAACTGATTGAATTTGATTATGATGAAGCGTATGTCCAAAATCATCATAAGTTAACTGCTTTACCATATCGTATTGTTTAATAATATTTTATTTACTTAATAAACATTTAACAAGCAACTAAAAACGTAATTATTTGATTACTATAGACATTTCAACATTCTTTATAAAAATTTGTTACAAAACTGCATTTTATTTTTTTTGTCTGGATTAATTATGATTAATAATATACTTTTTTCAATGTTTTTATTTTCCTTAGTATAAGTTTTGTTAAACCTTAAACAACAAAGGTAATATTTAATGAAGATTTTGGAAAATCTACAACCAGAATTGATTCGCAATATGTTCCACAATCTGGAAATGATAACAACAATTGAATAGTTTTACCTCGTATAGACATGTTGTCAATGATATTATTTCTCCTTATCCAAAACAATTGCCTTTTTTGATGGTAAAGTTTGGAATTTCTGGAAGTAGAAAATAAAAGCTCAGTTACAGACTGAGCTTTCTTTTATTTATACCAACTACTATACATCAAATAATTATTGGCGATTCTTTCTATTTCGCCTTCTTTCAATTCTTTTGGAACATCTTTTATTTTTTTCGCTGGAATTCCAGCCCATAATTCTCCTTCTTTTACATGCGTTCCTTTGGTTAAAATTGCACCAGCAGCAATCAAAGAATTAGATTCAACAATGCAATCATCCATTACAATTGCGCCCATTCCAACCAAAACATTATCATGTATTGTACAACCATGTACAATAGCATTATGCCCTATCGAAACGTTATTTCCAATTGTTGTTGGCGATTTTTGATACGTCGCATGTATCGTTGCGTTATCCTGAATATTTACTTTATTCCCCATTTTGATATAATGTACATCTCCACGCACAACTGCTGAAAACCAAATTGAGCAATCATCTCCCATTTCTACCTCTCCTACAACCACAGCATTATCCGCTAAAAAGCAGTTTTCACCGAACTTTGGCGTATGCCCATTTAATTCTTTAATTATTGCCATAACAAAATCTATAATTCTAATGATAAAGATACATTTTTATAGCGTATTTTTGTAGAACTATGAGAGTATACGAAGAAATTACACCAAATAATAACGTGATGAAGTTCGTTTGTGACGAGACTTTAACACAAGGTGGCGTAGAATTCGATAAAGAATCTACAGCTACCGAATCTCCTTTAGCGCAAGTTTTATTGACTATACCATTTATTCAAAAAATATTTATCACAGCGAATTTTGTTGCGATAGAAAAAATAGATGCTGTTGATTGGGCTGATGTTACAGAAGATTTGAAAGAAATTATCAATGAACATTTAGAAGAAAATGCAATTTTAGCACCAATGAAAAAGGCTCCTATTTCTATTTATGCAGAAATGACGCCTAATCCTGCTGCGATGAAATTCGTTTCAAATTCTATGTTAGCGCCAGAAATCATCGAGATAAAATCGAGAGAAAAAGCTGCTGGAGTTCCATTAGCTGTTGCGATTTACAAAGAATATCCTTTTGTTGAAGAAGTTTTTATTGTTGATAATTATGTTTCTTTAACGAAAAACGAAACAGAAGATTGGTCACTTTGGGCGATGGATGTTCGTTCGTTTATTACGAATTATTTACAAGCTGGAGGTCCTGTTTTTGATGAATTTTATGAATTCACAACAGAAGCTCCTGAGCATGTTGTGGTAAAATCTGCTGAAGAGTTTTCTTCTGTTGAACAACAAATCAAAGCTATTTTAGACGAATATGTTCAACCAGCAGTTGCAAATGATGGTGGAAATATCGAATTAATTGAATTTGATGAAGAAACGAGAACAGCAAAAATGTTATTACAAGGTGCTTGTTCTGGTTGTCCGTCTTCTACAGCAACGCTTAAAAATGGTATCGAAGGTATTTTAAAACAAATGATGCCTGATGTTGTAGACAACGTTGAAGCTGTAAACGGATAAGATTAAACACATAGCATAGTATCAAAAAAAATCCAACTCGTTTTGAGTTGGATTTTTTTATTTAATATCTCTCGATTATTCATCAAAAAAGTCGATAGAACGACGATAATTATAAAAAAATAATCTTCTGCGAGCTTCTAAATCATTGACACGAATCGACGAAACATCATCAACCTGAAAATACAAAGAGCCTTCGTCCGTTCCTTCCGAACCAATACATTTTAACTCGAAATCATCTTCAGTTAAATTTCGAATAAAACCTGCAAAACGACTATTGTTATTTAATTGAATACGTGATACATATTCGGTTTGATCATTTATTTCGCCTAAAATTTGACGAACCCAATTTTCTTCTGTTGTTGCATTAAATGTAATTGGATTTTCTTGATCCAAATCAGTGTGATGTTCTTTCAAATAATTGAGACATTTGCAGTAATCATCAACATCTATTCGACTAATTTTGAAATAAGGTTCGATTAAAATTCCATCTTTTTTACCATATTTCGAAATGTGTTGCATCGTAAAAAATTCGTCATTAAAATCTAAAATATATCCAGCCCAAAAATTGTCTCCTTCTGGATCATTGTAAACGGCAATAATTGATTGATTTTCTTTTGAGTGTTGTAATATTTTATAGAAGTTAGAATTCATATTTCTTTGGGTTAAAAAGTCAAATTACGAATCTTTGTGGATAAAAAAAAGGTTCTTGATTATTTCAAAAACCTTTTCTTTCTATTAATTCGCTTTTCGGAAAATCGAAGCTTCATAACTTAATGATTGCCAATCTCCTTTTTGCAGATTATCTAATTTTATTTTTTTGTAGATATTTTCTTCTCCTGCAACTGTTATTGTAAATTGTGTACGATCTAAAATATTTTTTTCAGTAATTGTATAATTAATATCAAATTTCTTTTTTGTCAATTTCTCTACAATTGGTTTTAAATAAGCTATAGCAGCTTCAGAATTTTTGAATTGTTCGTTTTGTGGAAATTGCACATCAAAATATCCTTCGTATGTAAAATCTGGTTCTGTAATAATCAAATTATAAGGATCAGCAAACAAGGCTGGACGCTGTTTTTGGTATTCTTTTTCAGTTTTATATTGACGTTTTTCTTCTTTATAAATCAACGGATATTTATCAGCAAGAACAGCTAATTTATCGGTATCATAAGAATACGGAATTCCGTCATGAAAAACATTGTAGAAGGCAGGATTTACCAACCATTGATCGACAATTTTCTTATCTTTTACCATATAAATCATTACTCCATTATCTTGTGCTTGAAAAGTAGATGATTGATATCCATACTCCAAAATTGGTTTTCCTAATTGTATAGCCGCAGCATTTTCTAACATAAAATTAAACTTCTCATAAGCCTTTGTTTCATCGCTTAAAGGAGCCATTCCATATACTTTTGTCGAAGCATCTACATTTTTATCATTAATCATAGAGGTTACTTGCGCTGTTGCAAAATTTGCAAGAACAACAGTGGCTGTAAGTAAAATTTGTTTTATCATGTATTGTATATCTTTATTTTAAAATGTGTTCCAAATTTATTGATAAATTTCGATAGTTATCTTACCTGATTGTGTAATACTTCCGCGATACATTCCGGCAGTGTTAAAAGGAAAACTTGCTTGACCATTTTTATCTAAAATAATCATTCCGCCATCGCCTCCTAAATCACCAATTTTCTTAATAACTTCTTCACCAGCTTTTTTCGAAGAAAGTTTCTTGTAATTCATCAAAGCCGCAACATCATATGCCGCAACAGCTTTTATAAAATATTCGCCCCAACCCGTACTCGAAACACCAACTTCGCTATTTGCATACGTTCCAGCACCAATAATTGGCGAATCGCCTACTCGACCAAAACGTTTATTTGTCATTCCACCAGTCGAAGTTCCTGCCGAGATATGACCTTTATTATCCAAAGCAACTGCGCCTACAGTACCAAATTTTTCGTCAACAAAATTGAATGGAACATACGCTTGTGTTTTAGCATCATGGTCTAATTCCATTTTTTCTTTATCCTTTTCCAAAACTTTTTGAAGAGAATTCAAGCGTTCCTCAGTTTTAAAATAACTTGGATCAACAATTTCTAAACCTTGAGTTTGAGCAAATTCTTCTGCTCCTTTTCCAACCATCATCACATGAGCAGAATTTTGTAAAACAGCTTTTGCTGCTAAAATTGGATTTTTAATCGTTGTAACTCCAGCCACAGCACCTGCTTGCATTGTATTTCCAATCATCAACGAAGCGTCTAATTCATTTTTACCTTCATGCGTAAAAACCGCTCCTTTTCCTGCATTAAACAAAGGTGAATTTTCCATTACTTTTATGGCTTCTATCACTGCATTTTCACTTTCGCCACCTTGTTTGATGACTTCATAACCTTTTGTCAAAGATTCAGCTAAAGCATCTCGGTACGCTTTTTCCTTTTCGGGTGTCATATTTTTTTTCAGAATTGTACCAGCACCACCATGAATTACCAAAACAACTTTGTCTTGTTTCGTTTGTGCATATGTAGAGATTGTCAAAACTGATAAGATTAAACCGACTATTTTTTTCATGTGTAAAATTTTATTCAACGTCTAAAAATAGAAAAGTTTATAGAAATTAACTATTTTTAGCATTGAATTTGATAACGAAATATCAACAACTGTTATTAAACAAATAAATTACCTATGAACTCTAATAAACACTATCTTTCTAACAATGTCTTGTTACAGTTAGCATTTATTGCAATAATACTTTTAGTTTTTGGATTAATTACCAAAAATCTTTTAGCATTTTTCCCTGGACTTCTCGGTGCTTTGTGTTTGTATGTTTTGCTTTTAAATCCTTTGCAATGGCTAGTAAAAGTAAAAAAATGGAACAAATTAGCAAGTGTAATTATCTTAATGATTAGTAGCGCGATTTTGATTATTGGACCTCTTTATTTATTAATTCAAATGTTAACGAATAAAGTAATGGTGCTATTAAATGACACAGCTCAAATTAAAACAGATGTCAATAAAATTATTCAAATGTTGCAAACCAAATTTCATATCGATGTGTTTAGTGCAACAAACATTGAAAAAATAACACAAGTTGGAGGTAAATTATTAGAAAAAACACTGAATGCTTCAATGGATATGACAGTTCAGTTGGGTGTTGCTTTCCTTATTTTGTATTTTATGTTGATGAACCATCAAAAACTTGAAAATTGGTTTTACAGAACAATTCCGCTTAAAACAAGTAATTTAGTCAAAATGAACAAAGATTTGAAAGATTTAGTTATTTCAAATGCTGTCGGAATGCCATTAACAGCCTTTCTACAAGCAATAATTGCCTACATTGGATATCTTATATTTGGTGTAGATGATGCGTTTACTTGGTTTATTTTAACCATTTTTGCTGCAATGTTGCCTGTCGTTGGTGCCGCACTTATTTATGTACCTCTTGGACTATTTTTACTTGCAAAAGGTGAAACTGGATCAGCGGTTGGATTATTAATTTATTGCTTTGTAATTGTTGGGCTTTCAGATAATTTAATCCGTTTAGTTTTACAAAAAAAAATGGCAGATGTTCATCCATTAATTACTATTTTTGGAGTAATCGTTGGTTTAAATCTATTCGGATTTATCGGAATTATATTTGGACCTATCTTATTTTCAGTATTCTTTTGGTTAGTCAAATTGTACAAATACGAATTTATTGATCCAAATCCTGAAGATTAATTATTATTAAAAACCAATTAAAAATGAGTATAGAAAACTTTAAATTCTTTAAACCTTTAGAACCACGTTGGAGCGATTTTGATCCAATTGGTCATGTAAATAATGTATTTTATTTCGAGTATTTCCAGATCGGTAGAGCCTATTATATGATGGCTTCGAGCAAAAAATGGCAATGGACGCGACACATGTTTGTCATTGCACATATGGAAGCGAGTTACCAAAAAGAATTACGTCCAAATGCGATAGAACCTCGTATTGGTGTACGAGTTACAAAATTAGGAAATAAGAGTTTCGATTTTGAATATATTGTCACAAGTAAAAGCGAAAATGGTGAAGATGTTATTCATTGTATCGGAAAAAGTACACAAGTAATGTACGATATGGAAGAGAAAAAATCGATGGAATTGCCAGATTGGGTAAAAAATGATTTTAAGAATTACGAAAGTAATCTTTAGAAAATAATCCTAAAAAAAATACAACAGTAGTTAAGTCTTTTCATTAGATAATGATTAGATTTAACTACTTTTTCTTTTTAAACTCGTTGCGTTATGAAAAATTTGTTTTTAATGCGTCATGCAAAAAGTAAATGGAACGAAAATGTTTCAGATCAATTTCGTTCTATCACAGAGATTGGTGAATTCAAAACGAAGAAAGTAGCAAATTATATTCATCAAAATTTTGAATTGAAATTTGATCAAATATTTTCGAGCAAAGCAGTTCGAGCAAAAGAAACTTCTCTACTTGTCAAACCTATTTTATTTCCTAATCAAACCATTCATATCGAAGATGATTTGTATACTTTTTCGCATTATTTATTAGACAAATGGATTAGAAATTTGGATAATGAATTGCAAAATGTTCTTATTTTTGGACATAATCCTGCGTTTACAGATATTACCAATCAGTTAGGAAATGAAATGATTTACAATCTTTCGACTTCTGGATTTGTCTGGATACAGTTTGATTCTGATAATTGGAAATCGATTCAAAAAGGAAAAACTATAAAAATAATTTTACCTAAAGAAATTAAATGAAAAAATATATAAACCGCGAAATCAGTTGGCTTTCTTTCAATGCGCGCGTGTTGCAAGAGGCTTCTGACGAAACAGTTCCGTTGTTAGAACGAATTCGTTTTTTAGGAATTTATTCGAACAATTTAGATGAATTTTATTCGGTTCGATATTCTACAATTTTGCGCTCGATACAGTTCAAAGATGTAGAAATTGTTTATCAAAATATTGTACCAGATCAAACGGACGAAGAATTGATCGATGAAATCAATGAAATTGTGCGTCAGCAGCGAGTCCAGTACGATGATTTGCATAATCAATTATTCAAAGAATTAGAGAATCACAATATTTTTGTGATAGATGATACATCGATTCCTGAGAATTATTTAGAATTTATTTCCGAATATTTTTACAACGAATTTATTCATACGGTTGGAGTTTTTATTTTAGATGATATTAAAAAAGCACCGCCTTTACGCGATGGATCGTTCTATTTAGCGGTGAAAATGCAATTAAAAGACAAAGTTCAATATGCACTTTTGATTGTTCCAACGCATTTATTTTCGCGTTTTATTGTGCTTCCAAAGTATGATCAAAATACGTATGTCATGTATTTGGAAGACATTATTCGTTTTCATTTGAAAGATATTTTCAAAATGTTTGATTTCGAAACAATTGAAGCACATTCCATCAAAATTACACGAGATAGCGAACTTGATTTTGATAACGATTTAGAACATAGTTTATTAGAAAAAGTCATCAATAGTTTAGAAAATCGTAAAAAAGGTGTTCCTGTCCGATTAGTTTATGATGCTGAAATTGCACCAGATACGTTGAAATTTTTCTTGAAAAAATTACGATTAGATGAATATGATAGTATCAATCCGGGAGGAAAATATCACAACAAACGAGATTTGATGAGCTTTCCAAGCTTTGACATTCCAAATTTAACGTACGAAAAAATAAAACCAATTATTCAGAAAAAACCTTTTGAATATAACAGTTATTTTCAGGCTTTTACGGAAAATGAGGAAATGATGATGGCGCCTTATCACGATTATTCTTTGTTGTTAAAATTTCTTCGAGAAGCTGCAATTGATCCTAAAGTAACCAAAATAAAAATTACAATTTATCGTGTTGCAAAGGATTCGCAAGTGATGCATTCGTTGATAAACGCAGCGATGAATGGAAAAGAAGTAACAGCTGTTTTGGAACTTCGTGCGCGATTTGATGAATCGAATAATGCGATGTGGTCGAAAAAATTGCAAGAAGCTGGTGTGAATGTTATTTTTGGGGTTCCGGGGTTGAAAGTACATTCGAAAATTGGTTATATCGAACGTAAACCAGAAGGAATGTTGGCGCAGAAATATGTGTTTATTAGCACAGGAAATTTTCATGCAGGAACAGCAAAAATTTATACAGATTATACGTATTTCACAACCAATCCGGGAATAACAAAGGATGTTGAACAGATTTTTAAATTTTTCGGAGCTAATTATTTGAACTTAACGTACAATCATTTATTGGTTTCACCTTATGGAACACGTAAAAAAATTGTCAAGATGATTAAACGAGAAATCAAAAATCATCAAGCTGGTTTACCTGCGGAGATCAACATGAAATTAAACAGTTTAAGCGATAAACAAATCATTGATTTATTGTATAAAGCTTCTCAAAAAGGAGTAAAAGTCCGTTTGGTTGTGCGTGGAATTAATTGTTTGATTCCTGGAGTTAAAAATCTTTCCGAAAATATTGAATGTGTCAGCGTTATTGATAAATTTTTGGAACATCCGCGTGTGTATTGGTTTAAAAATGCAGGCGATGACAAAGTTTATATTTCCTCTGCAGATATGATGGAACGTAATTTGGATAATCGTGTGGAAGTAGCGTGTCCGATTTACGATCATAAATTCAAAAAAATAGTTATGGATACGTTTAATTTGAGTTTTGAAGATAACGTAAAAGGTCGCCAAATAACGGCTGAATCTTCTTTAGAATACAAACGAAACAATAAAAAACCAAACCGCTCTCAGTTTACGACCTACGAATATTTTAAAAAATTAAACGAACAAGAAAATGAAGATTAGAAAATTAGGAGCAATAGATATTGGATCTAACGCCATGCGATTGTTGATTAATTATGTTTACGAAGAAGAAGGTCGTGCGCCAATTTTTAATAAAACCAGTATTGTGAGAATGCCTATTCGTTTGGGACACGATGTTTTTATTGATGGACAAATTTCCGAAACAAATATAGATCGTATCTGCGATGCTATGTTGTCTTATGCATTGATGATGAAGGTTTATGATATTGAAATCTATAAAGCTTATGCAACTTCTGCCATGCGCGAAGCCAAAAATGGAAAAGATGTTGTAAAAAAGGTGATTAAAAAATCTGGAATTAACATCGAGATTATAGATGGAAAAACCGAAGCTGAATTACTTTTTAATACAGAATTAGGTGATTTTATACAAGACGAAAAAATCTATTTGTATGTAGATGTTGGTGGTGGTAGTACCGAATTAACATTATTAAAAGATAATAAGGTTTTTACGTCAAAATCTTTTGAAGTAGGAACTGTACGTTTGTTGGAAAATAAAGTTTCACCAAATACTTTTAACGAAATGAAACAATGGATTCACGAAAACATTGGTGATGATGAAGTCGAATTAATTGGTTCTGGTGGAAATATTAACCATGTATACAAATATTCAGGCGTAAAACTGGGAATGCCTTTGAGTAGTGTTTATGTCAAAAAACATTATCAAATTTTACAAACGATGACTGCTGAAGAACGTATGCAGAATTTCAATATGAAACCCGACCGTGCTGATGTAGTGGTTTATGCATTAGAAATTTATAGTAATGTACTAAAATGGTCGCATGCAAAGAAAATTCATGTTCCGAAAATTGGACTTTCGGACGGAATTATTCGAAAAGTATATAAAGATTTAGAAAAATAAATACTTCTATTATAAGGTCAGATTAATCTGGCCTTTTATTTTGATTAAAATTTTATAAAACAAAAAAAAGCTTGAACAAATGTTCAAGCTTTCAGCGGAGAGTGAGGGATTCGAACCCCCGGAGGTGTGACCCTCAACAGTTTTCAAGACTGCCGCATTCGACCACTCTGCCAACTCTCCAATAACGCAGTCTACTGCGGTATTGCGAGTGCAAATATAGAACGCTTTTTCGAATTTGCAAACCTTAATTTAAAGTTTTTTTAATACAAAAACATAGTTTATTCAGTATCAAATAAATATTTTAAAAAAAATTATACAATAACGACCAAAGCTATCTGAATAAGGAAACCAAGCGTAAAAAACAAAGCGGCAAACTTCAATAAAGTAAAACGAAAAGTTTCATTCAAGATTAATTTATTGACCAATGGTTTCGAGATTTTTTCGTCCAAAAGCTTTTCTACTTTTTTATAGAAAATCAATAATAAAATTATAATCATTATAACAACGACAAATACAAAAAAAGAACTCATCGAATGATAAAACATCACTCCCATCGCCATTCCTAATACAGCTAATATTAATTGTGGCAACTGATTAATTGCTTTCCGAATCATTTCTTCGGTTTTACTTAACCAATCAGCTCCAAGAATTTCTGGCGCAGCCATCCAAAATGCAAGAAATTGCAATATCAAACCAAGTAAAGTAAAAATTTTTATCATTCTCAAAAATTCAATTATAGTTAAAGATAAAAAAAACCGTTTAAAATAAATTAAACGGTTTTCATATTATTCTTTTCAAAAAAGATTATTCTTCCTCTTCTTCGTCTTCTTTCATCGTATGATAAACGTTATTTACGTCCTCATCTTCATCAAATTTCTCTAACAATTTTTCGATGTCAGCTTTTTGTTCTTCTGTTAATTCTTTTGTTGTTTGTGGAATTCTTTCAAATTCTGATGAAATAATTTCATATCCACTTTCTTCCAAAGATTTGAAGATTGTTCCGTAATTCTCAAAAGGTGCAATTAATACAATTCCATCTTCATCCTCAAAAATCTCCTCTACTCCAAAGTCAATCATTTCAAATTCTAATTCCTCTAAATCTAGATTTTCAGGTTTTTGAATCTTGAAATTACAGATATGATCAAACATAAATTCAACAGAACCTTGCGTTCCTAATTGTCCATTACATTTACTGAAATAAGAACGAACGTTAGCTACTGTACGATTGTTGTTATTTGTAGAAGTTTCAACTAAAACGGCAATTCCGTGAGGTCCATAACCTTCAAAAATAACTTCCTTATAGTTTTCTGTATTTTTATCAGATGCTTTTTTGATTGCGCGTTCGATATTATCTTTAGGCATATTTACAGCCTTCGCATTCTGAATTACCGCGCGAAGATGAGAATTTGAATGCGGATCAGGTCCTCCTGCTTTTACTGCCATTACGATATCCTTCCCAATTTTAGTAAACGCTTTAGACATTGCTGCCCAACGTTTTAATTTACGTCCTTTTCTAAATTCAAATGCTCTTCCCATTTATACTTGTTTTAATAGTTGCAAATTTATTCATAAAACGAAAAAAATCCAAGAACTATGTCTTGGATTTTTAAGTTGTTAATATTTTAGAATAATTATTTCAATCCGTGGTATTTCAACATTGGTTCAATTGAAGGATTTTTACCTCTAAAATTTTTGTAAATCACATTCAAATCATCCGAATTCCCTTGAGAAAATACTTTATCTCTCAAAATTTGACCATTTTTACGTGACATTCCTCCATTTTCTATTGTCCATTCGTAGGCATCATGGTCTAACATTTCTGCCCAGATATATGCAAAATATCCCGCTGCATATCCTCCACCAAAAATATGGCTAAAATAAGAAGAACGGTAACGAGGCGGAACTTGTGGTAAATTTGTTTTATTATCAATTAAGGCTTGTTTCTCAAAATCGTCTACGCTTGTGATTGTTTTATCGACAGAAACAGTGTGCCAAGATAAATCTAAAGCCGCAGCAGAAAGTAATTCTGTTAACGTATAACCTTTGTTAAAGTTAGATGCTTTTTTCATTTTTTCTACCAACACATCAGGAATCGCAGCTCCTGTTTGATAATGCTTTGCATAATTTTTTAGGATAGATGGCTCCGTTACATAATGCTCGTGAAATTGAGATGGAAACTCTACAAAATCTCTTGAAACATTTGTTCCAGATAAAGTTGGATATTTTTGATTCGCAAAGAAACCGTGCAATGCATGTCCAAATTCGTGGAAAGTTGTTACCACATCATCATACGAAATCAATGCAGGTTGACCATTTGCAGGTTTTGTGTAGTTTCCGACATTATAAATAACAGGTTTTGTGCCAAATAAGTGCGATTGCTCCACGATATTACTCATCCAAGCTCCCCCTTGTTTAGAATCTCTTTTGAAATAATCTGTATAAAATAATCCCAATTGCGAACCATCTTCATTAAACAATTCGTACACTTTTACATCTTCATGCCAAGTTGGTATATCTGTACGTTTTTTGAATGAAATTCCGTACAATTCTTTCGCCATAAAGAAAATTCCATTCTCTACAACTGAATCTAAAACGAAATAAGGTTTCATTTCATTTTCGTCGATATCATATTTCTCTTTACGAACTTTCTCCGCATAATAGTTCCAATCCGCAGCTGTTAATGTATTTGCTGGATTTTCTTTCTTCGCTAAGGCTTCAAATTCTTTTGCATCTTTTTGTGCCATTGCAGTTGCTGCCGGAATCATTTGATTTAAAATTCCTTTTGCTGCTGTAGGATTTTGCGCCATTTGATCTTGCAAATTCCATTCTGCATAATTTGCAAAACCTAATAATTTAGCTTTCTCCGCACGTTTTTTAACCAAAGTTAAAATTGTATAACGTGTATCATTTTCGTCTTTTTTCTCTGTTCTAATCCAAGCTGCATCAAATAATTTTTTTCTTGAAACTGCATTGGTCATATTTTGTAATTCAGGTTGTTGCGTTGTATTCAATAAACTGATTAAATATGTACCATCAGCTTGTTTGAAAGCCTCTAAATCAGCATTACTCAAACCAGCTAATTCTTCTTTCGTAAAAGTAACGCCACCAGATTTTGTTCCTTTTAATAATTGATTGGAGAATTTAGTTTCTAAAGAAGCGATTTCTCCATTCAATTTTTTCAATTCATCTTTTTGTGCAGCAGATAAATTTGCGCCAGCCAATTCAAATCGTTGATAATATACATCTAACAAACGAGATGACTCTTTATCTAAATTCAATGATTTTTTATTGTCATGTAAAGTTTTTACACGTTGAAATAATTTATCATTCAAATAAATGGCATCGCTATGAGCCGCAAATTTAGGCGACATTTCCTCCTCAACTGCTTGCAACGTTTCGTTTGTATTTGCTCCAGTCAATAATCCAAAAACATGATTAACTCGTGTTAATAATTGACCCGATTTTTCCATCTCAACTAATGTATTTTCGAAAGTTGGTGCTTCAGAATTATTCGCAATTTTATTGATTTCGACTAATTGTTCAGTCATTCCTTGCAACAAAGCAGGTTTGAAATCTTCGTTTTTAATTTTCGAAAAATCAGCAGTTTGATAAGGCAAAGTGCTCACTTCAAAAAAAGGATTTTTATCGTTCCACATACTATTTGTTGACTTTTCGCTACAAGAAGTGGTTAGGATTGACGATCCAACCATCATTCCGTAAAAAAGTTTTTTATTAAACATTTTTATAATTTTTAGACCTAACGAAGTTAAAACTTATAATGTTAAATTTCAAAAATATTCAATTTTTCATTCAAACAATGGGAAATATTTAAGCTAAATCTTAAAAGTTAAATAATTAATAAACCTTACCGAAAAGGTTGAATTTTCTTCAACGAAAATAATTATCTTTGAAAAAGAGTGAGGAAAAATTTCACTCTTTTTTATTACCCTAAAAATCAATCCATTTTGTATTTAGATTTAGAAGAATTAAAATATTTATTAGCTGAAAGTGTTGAAGAATTGCCAAGTTGGGAATCACACCAAAAGCTTTCACCTCCATATCGTCAAAAATTTGATTTAGAATATGTAAAACGTACCAATCCTAGAAGTGCGTCTGTGATGATTTTATTGTATCAAAACGAAGATGGAGAAGTTGAATTCCCAGTAACCATGCGTGTTTCTTACGAAGGAGCGCATTCGCATCAGTTTTCTTTGCCAGGTGGACAATTTGAAGAACAAGATATTAGTTTTGACGAAACTGCTATTCGCGAAACTATGGAAGAACTTGGTGTAGAGTACGAAAACATTGAGATTGTAAGACAATTGAGCGAAATGTATATTCCGCCAAGTAATTTCTTGGTTTATCCTTACATCGGAATTTATCATGGAGAACCACATTTCAATCCAGATGAGCGCGAAGTACAATACGTTGTTCCATTAAATTTGGAAGCTTTTTTGAATGCTGATTACGAAGTTTTTGAGAGAGAATTTTCTGGTCAAGTTGTCGAAATTCCTGGTTATAACATTGGTGATGATGAATTTCTTTGGGGCGCAACGGCAATGATTTTAGAAGAATTTAAAGATTATCTAAAAATCGTATTAAATTTGTAACTTAAACAATTAAGAACTCGTGTCTCAAAAAGCAAAGAAAAAGAACGCATTTCGCGATTCATTTGGACATTTATATTTCCTAAAAAGGACGTTAATTTTCTTATTAGGATCATTTACTTATAACCGTTACAATGGTTTTAATAAATTAAAAGTTAGCGGTACAAAAAACTTGGTTCATTTGCCAGCTCAAAATGTATTATTCGTTTCGAATCATCAAACTTATTTTGCTGATGTTTTCGCGATGTATCATGTATTTTGTAGTGTAAAAAATGGTTTTATTGATACCATCAAAAATCCAATTTATTTACTTAATCCTAAGATTGACTTTTATTACGTTGCCGCTGAAGAAACAATGAAAGATAATCTTTTGACGAAATTATTCGCCTACACAGGAGCGGTTACCGTAAAAAGAACGTGGCGTGCAAAAGGAGAAAATGTAAATAGAAAAGTAGATTTAAGCGAAATTAACAATATTGATATTGCGTTGCAAAGTGGTTGGGTAGTAACATTTCCGCAAGGGACTACAACTGCGTTTGCACCTGGTCGTCGTGGAACTGCACATTTAATCAAGAAAAATAAACCAATTGTAATTCCAGTTGTAATTGATGGTTTTCGTAGAGCTTTTGATAAAAAAGGTTTGCGTATTAAAAAACGTGGAATTAATGCGACAATGACATTCAAAGAGCCTTTGGAAATCGATTATGAAAATGATTCGAGTGATGCAATCATGAAAAAAATTATGAATGCAATTGAGCAAGCACCAGAATTTAATAAAGTTCGACCAATGGACGAAATTCTTGCTGAAAATAGTGAAAAATCATTGGATGATTATTTGAATGAAGACGACGAAGAGTTTGATGATTTCGAAGAAATGGGCTACGACGAAGAAAATAAAAAAGACTAAAAGAATACAACATACAAAATGAAAAAAGTTCATTTTATTGCAATTGGTGGAAGTGCAATGCACAATTTGGCGATTGCTTTGCACGAAAAAGGATATCAAGTAACAGGTTCTGACGACGCAATTTTCGAACCTTCGAAAACACGTTTGGACCAACGTAGAATTTTACCAGAAGAAATGGGTTGGTTTCCAGAAAAAATTACAACAGATTTAGATGCTGTGATTTTGGGAATGCATGCTCACGCTGATAATCCTGAAATGTTACGTGCTCAAGAATTAGGTTTAAAAATCTATTCATATCCAGAATATTTGTACGAACAATCAAAAGATAAAACGCGTGTTGTAATTGGTGGTTCGCATGGAAAAACGACAATTACATCAATGATTCTTCACGTTTTGCATTATCATAATATCGATGTTGATTATATGGTTGGTGCGCAATTGGATGGTTTTGATGTGATGGTAAAATTGACAGAAGACAACGAATTTATGATTATGGAAGGTGATGAATATTTATCATCTGCCTTAGATCGTCGTTCAAAATTCTTGTTGTATCAACCAAATATTGCGTTGATTTCAGGTATTGCTTGGGATCATATCAATGTTTTTCCAACGTTTGCAGATTACACTTCTCAATTCTCAAAATTCGTAGAATCTATCGTGAATGGAGGTGCTTTAATTTACAACGAAACAGACGAAGAAGTTGTTAAAGTGGTAGAAGAAACGGAGAAAGCAATCAAGAAATTCCCTTATCATTTACCAGAACATTTTATCGAAAATGGAATCACTTTTATCGAAACAGAAGATGGACCAATTCCGTTAGAAGTCTTTGGTAATCATAACTTGATGAATTTAGAAGGTGCTCGTGCAATTTGTAAACAATTAGGTGTAATGGATGATGATTTCAACGAAGCAATTCAATCATTCAAAGGAGCATCTAAACGTTTGGAATTAATTAATCGTACTTCTGATTTTGTTGCGTATAAAGATTTTGCCCATGCGCCAAGTAAAGTAACTTCAGTTACGAATGCAGTAAAAGAACAATATACAGATAAAACAGTTGTAGGATGTTTAGAAATCCACACCTATTCGTCTTTGAATCCTGAGTTTTTGGTGCAATACAAAGGTGCTTTAGACAAAACTGATATCAAAATTGTAATGTATAGCCCAGAAGCATTAGAAATAAAACGTATGGAAATGATTTCTGCAGAAGATATCAAAAAAGCCTTTGGAGATGATTCTATTTTGGTATTTACAAATGGTGAACAATTGCAAGATTATATCGAAAGTTTAGATAAAAAAGATAAAGTATTTTTGATGATGAGTTCAGGAAACTTCGGTGGAGTAAACTTGAATGAATTATTTAAAGCATAAAAAAATCACCTTTCAATAAAAGGTGATTTTCCACTTAAATATCTATAAAATATAGAAAAAGAGAACTTAATTTTTTAGGTTCTCTTTTTGTTTTTTGTCAAATGGTCAAAATAATCATTTTAGGTTTTTGGATTACTTCTTTTCAAATATCAGTAAACTTAGAACTATTTTAAACTTTTTCGGAACTATTAATTTTAAAAACATTATTTTAGAAAAAACAGAGGTGATATAAACTTTTAGTAATACTCTACTCACTTTTGTTAGCTTTCGCCATCAAAAAACACCTCTGTTTTACTATAAAATTATAGTGACCCTTTTGATAGTAACAAAGATGATAAAAATCGAGATAAAAAAAAGTTTGAAAAGTAGCCTAAAGATGTCCAAAACGGAAGTTATTGTAAACTTTTTCTAAATTGAGTTGGACTAATTTTTAGATGTTTTTTGAAAAAATTTCCGAATGAATATTGGTCAGAAAAGTTTAACTCATTCGAAATTTCAGAGATTGTTTTAGTTGTTTCACTCAACAATACTTTCGATTCACGAATCACAACAGAACTGATTAATTCTTTTGTCGTTCTACCTGTTATTGATTTGCAACATTCAGTTAAATATCGTACTGTAATATTCAATTTATCTGCATAATATTTTGCATCTCTGTTTTCTGTATAACTCTTATTTAAATCATTCAAAAAACGCTTTACAATATCATCTTTTCGCGTTCCTTTTCTTACAATAATTGTTTGTTGTTTCGAAAGTTCGCTAAACGTTGTGTAAACAATCGCATAAAATAAATTGAACTGTAAATAGCGTACGAATTTGGTCAATTTCTCTTGCAAACGCAACTTCAATTGCAATAAAAGTTCGATTAAAGCAGAAAATTCTATTTCATTGAAATGATAATTATTGATTCTACCTTCACCAAAAAATTGGTTGTATTCATAACCACTCAAATCGATAATCGATGTATCTAAAATCTTTTTGGTTAAAACTAAACTCAACAATTCTAAATCAGATGATTTTGAAATTATTTGGTAAGATTTATTAGGTTCTGGGAAGAAAACATCGTGTTGTTTTAGTTTAATTTCTTGGTCATTTTGAGAAATAATTAAATAACCATGCTGAATAAAAATCGTCTTAATCAAATCTTTTTTCAAACGTTTATTTTCAACAGTTTGCTGAATAAATTCCTCTTGATCAAAAACATTAAAATTCTCCATAAATCAACACTTTAATTTCAGTTAATTTGACACAAATTTTAACCCAATAATAGAGCAAATTAAAGTCGTTAAGAAGAAAACGCGCCAAAAACTTGCTGGTTCTTTAAAAATAAAAATTCCTACTAAAACTGTTCCGACTGCTCCAATTCCTGTCCAAACTGCATAAGCCGTTCCGATTGGTAATGTTTGCGTTGCTTTTACCAACAAAACCATGCTCACCGTTAAGAAAAATAAAAAACCACCATACCATAAATACGTGTCATTTCCGGTTGCTTCTTTTGCTTTTCCAAGACATGATGCGAAACCGACTTCGCACAATCCTGCAATTAGTAAAATTACCCAATTCATTTTTTACTGATTTATTTATAAAAATTAAGACTACAAAAAATTGTAGCCTTAAAATTAATTATTTATTTTTTGAATTATTTACCGAAACTATCGCTAAATTCTACTTGACCTTTGATGTGTACTTCGCTCCATGTTTTAGAAACGCCATCTGCACCTTTGTGTAATTCTAAACAAGCTTGATTAAGAGCTTCTATTGCTTTTCCTGTGTTAAAATCCATCAAATCAACATCTGTTTCAATTGAAAAAACATTGTTCTCAAACGTTGATTTTACTTCGTATTCTTTAGAAGCATTATTCAACGTTAAATTCAAGAAAGTTTTACCATCTCTGAAATGTAATTGACCTTTGATTTCGCTTGTATTAATCATATTTCCAAACAAAATATCTTTCAATTTTTGATCACGATCAATTTGATCAGAATTTAATGTAGCAACTGTCGCTATAATATTTGCACCTTCTAAAACTTCTTGAGGCGTTTTTCCATCTTCTTTTGCGTCTTTCACCAAAACAACATCAAAACGTCCTGAAACAGCCACTTTTTCTGTTGTTTTATAAGCCGTCCACTCAACTCCAGATTTTCTAATTACACCCTCTACAATTTCCGTTGGTTCTTCCACTGTAACAGCAGATTTAGCAGGTTGTTCAACTGGTTTTTCTTCTGTTTTATTCGTACAATTCATCAGCATTACTGATGCACAGCATATAATCGCTATAGATAATTTTTTCATTTCAAACTTTTATGCTACAAAAATACAACAAGCCAAGACTAATTCACAATTGATTTTTAACATATTCTGAAAAAAGTCTACTTTTGTAACATGATAAAAAATCTTCTAAATACATGTTTGATTATCATTTGTTTGCCATTTATCTTAATTTATGAGATTTATTGTTCGGTTTACAAATACAGAAAATAAATTGGTAACTTCGCTTTCAAATTGAAAAAAATGAGCGAAAGAATAATAGGAATAATGGGCGCTATACCGCAAGAAATAAACGGTGTAGTCAACTTATTAACAAACAAGAAAGAACATAAAATTGGCCGAAGAAGTTATTTTACTGGAGAATTAAACAATCAAAAAGTTGTGGTCGTTTATTCTCGTGTTGGCAAAGTTGCTGCTTCTGCTACGGTTACAACTTTAATCCTTGAATTTAAAGTTTCTGAATTGATTTTTACAGGTGTTGCAGGTGGAATTCATGCTGATGTAAAAATTGGAGATATTGTGTTAGGACAAAGTTTGATTCAACATGATATGAATGCACAACCTCTTTTTCCTGCTTACGAAATCCCAATGTTAGGAAAAGCTTATTTTGAGGCTGATTCTTCTCAATTAGAAGTTGCGACAACAGCTATTTTAGAAATTTTAGAAGAACAACATTTACATAATGTGATTTCTGAAAAAGATTTGGATAAATTTAATATTCATCAACCTCAACTACATGTTGGCTTAATAGGTTCTGGAGATTTATTTTTCTCGACAAATTCTCAGAAAAAAAAATTACAACAAAACTTGCCTGAAATACTTTGTGTCGAGATGGAAGGCGCTGCAGTAGCACAAGTTTGTTACGAATTTGATATTCCTTTTATCATCATCAGAACAATATCAGACGATGCCGACGATCATTCTACATTAGATTTTAATAGTTTTATAGAAAAAATTTCGAATGTATATTCAATAGAGATTATTAAGAACATCATCAAGTAAAAAGTCCTTTAAAAAGGGCTTTTTTTATGATGCACACATTAATAAAAAAAATCATCAAAAGATTTGATGATTTGCTTTCCAAATATTTAAAATGGATTGTGGGGAGAGCAGGATTCGAACCTGCGAAGGTTACCCAACGGATTTACAGTCCGTCCTCGTTGGCCGCTTGAGTATCTCCCCGCCTAATAATAAAGTATTCTTCAAAAAAGAAGAGCCGATAGAGGGACTCGAACCCACGACCTGCTGATTACAAATCAGCTGCTCTAGCCAGCTGAGCTACATCGGCGATTTTTTATTTTTGTTTTAAAAGTAAAATATAAACTTTTTTGGAGCCGATAGAGGGACTCGAACCCACGACCTGCTGATTACAAATCAGCTGCTCTAGCCAGCTGAGCTACATCGGCTTTTTAGTGGGGAGAGCAGGATTCGAACCTGCGAAGGTTACCCAACGGATTTACAGTCCGTCCTCGTTGGCCGCTTGAGTATCTCCCCGACCTATATTTTTGCTGAGCCGATAGAGGGACTCGAACCCACGACCTGCTGATTACAAATCAGCTGCTCTAGCCAGCTGAGCTACATCGGCAAAAATATTATTATTTGTATATTTCAAATTGAAAACAGGATATTCATTTCTCGAAAGAAGTATTGTTCCTTTTTCGTGGTGCAATATTAGGGCAGTTTTTCGAATCTCGCAAATGTTTTTTCAAAAAAAAGTAGAAGTTTTTTCTAAAAATTTACTTCAATTTTGAAAATCAGAATTTTAGAATTCAAAAAAAGATTAAACTTTTTTTCAATAAAAGTAAAAAAGATAATATTCTATTTACATTAGAGTCCCTATTTTTGTAGTCAATTAATCATTAATGCATCTTATCATACAAATTTTGCAACTTTTCGGAGCAATTGCTTTGTTCATTTTTGCGATAAAACTATTAAGCGAAAATTTACAAGCGTTATCTGGATCGAATTTTAAACGCACTCTAAACAAATTAACCAAAAACAATTTATCGACAATTGTTACAGGTACTTTTTTTACAACAGCTATACAATCTTCCTCGGCTGCGAGTGTGTTTATATTGGGATTTGTAAATGCTGGATTGATTAATTTGCGAAAAGCATTTGGCTTAATATTAGGCGCAAATATCGGAACTACGCTTACATTGTGGTTGGTCTATTTCGGAATGAAATTCGATTTGGTACAAATTGCATTGCCTCTTATACTGGTGGCTTTTCCATTTTATTTATCGAAAAAACGTAACCAAAGAAAAGTAGGTGGAATTTTATTTTCGCTTTCCTTACTTTTTCTTTCGCTTTATTTCCTGAAAACTTTTTTACCTTCTATCGAAAGTCATCAGAAGTTACAAGAATTCTTTCAGCAATTATCGCATTATGGTTTTTTGACTAATTTGTTATTTATTCTATTTGGAATATTACTAACGGTTTTAGTCCACTTTTCATCAGCATCAATTACGATTGCAATTTTATTAGCGAGCAAAGGTTTACCTATCGAATTAGCTGCAATGATTGTTTTGGGAGCAAATATAGGAACAACTTTTACAGCGCATTTAGTTGCCGCAATTGGAGATAAATACACGAAAGTTGTCGCAGCATTTCATACATTTTTCAATATTGTAATTGCGTTGATTTTTATGTTGATTGCAAATTTTGTTTTAAAATTTATTGGAACAACAATTTCATCAAATATCGCTGTTCAACTGATTACTTTTGATACTATTAGTAATTTCGTCGGGGTCATTTTGTTTACGCCTTTTATCAATAAAATAGCTTTCTATTGTCAGAAAAAATATTTCTCTGTAAAATCAGCAGACAATAAATTAGAATTTTATGCAATTCCATTCGGAACAAATTCTGACCTATATAAAAATGAAGCCAACAAAAAACTTCTGAAACTCGCTTCTACAACGAAACAAACGATTTATACGCTTGGGCGAATGATTACTGAAAGTGATGAAGAAAAGATTTTGGTTTTTCGTGAACGAATTTTGGAACTGGAAAAAGAAGGTGATCAATTGGAGAGAGAAGTCAATGAATTTTTGAATGAAATTGCTGATTTAGATTTACCAAACGAAAATACAATTGCGATTCATCAACTAATTACACTTTGTCATCATCTGGAAAGTGTGGGCGATATTGCGATTAAGATTTCTTCTATTCATCGTCGTCGTAGAATGACAAATAGTTATTTTACACCAAAAATGAGAACGTATTTGGTCGAATTTCAAAATAATTTGGATCAAACAACGCGTATTCTAAATCAAAATTTGAACGAAACACAAGAAGAAGTTTCTATCAAACAAGCGGAGTTTATCGAAAAAACGATTAATACAATTTACAAAGAAGCCGAAGCAAATTTAATGAAGACGATCGAAAAAGAGAAACTTTTGACTACAAGTGCGCTTTTCTACAAAGATCTAATTCAGAATTACGAAATTCTTGGCGATCATCTTTACAAAGCCAATGCAACAATTGTTAAGCTAAAAAATCAGTAGATTTTTGTAAGTTTAAAGAAATTTATTGCATGGCTACTACATTTACAATAAAGCTTGAAGAACAAATTATTGGAACTACAGAATTTGAATTTGCAGATGTTCCGATGGGAGTTGTTTATGGCAAAATAAATTTTATAGATATTGAATCTCCTTATTTATTATTCAAAAATTATTGTTTAGCAAATAACATCCATATAAATTATGATTCTGAAAAAGAAAGATTGATAGACACAGCGATTATTCCAAATCTTAGAATTTATTATAATGATTTTAAAGAAGAATTAAAAAGTTGGGGAAGTTCTATTTCTGGAATTGAAATTTCTGATGACGTATTTGAATTTGAAATTACTTTATATGGTTTAGAATCTGAAACGATGTCAACTTTATTCAAACATCATTTTGATGAATATTTTAAATAATAACTTGTCTTGAATTAAAATTCGTCAATTCGAGTGATTTTTAGAAATATATTTCTAAAAATTGTATCGAGAATTAAGATGAATTTTATCTTCTAAAACCTTATTCTCGACACAAAATTCTAAACGAATTTCACTCGAATTGACGGTTTTATTTATAAAATAATATAATTACTTCGCTCACTTCTACTCTATTTTGTAATTTTGCAAAATGTTTGATTCAAAGCAAATTTTTTCTATTCAATCCGAAGAAGATTTCCAAAACGTTGCATTGGAAGTTTTCCGTTATCAAGCGCAAGAAAATGAGGTGTACAAAAACTTCTTAAATTTCTTGAACGTTGATTATTCTACTGTAAAACACACCAACGAAATTCCTTTTTTACCGATTCAGTTTTTTAAGAAATTTAAATTGATTTCGGGAAATCGTGAAGTGGAAAAGGTTTTTACAAGTTCGGGAACAACTGGAATGGCGACAAGTAAACATTTGGTAACGGATTTGGCATTGTATCATTACAGTTTAGAAAAATGTTTCGAACAATTTTATGGTCCACTTCCCGATTATACTATTTTCGCGCTTTTGCCTTCGTATTTGGAGCGTACAGGTTCGTCTTTGATTGATATGGTGGAGTATTGGATTGAGAAATCTGGTAGCGATAAAAGTGGTTTCTATTTGTATAATCACGATGAATTGTACGAAAATCTTATTGCGCACGAAAAAACAGGTAAAAAAGCTATCTTAATTGGTGTTTCGTTTGCTTTATTAGATTTTGTCGAAAATTATAAAATGAATTTGCAGCACACAATTGTGATGGAAACTGGCGGAATGAAAGGTCGCAAGAAAGAAATTACGCGCGAAGAATTGCATTCAATTTTGAAAAATGGTTTCGGAACAAATGAAATTCATTCGGAATATGGAATGACGGAATTGCTTTCGCAAGGTTATTCTCGAGGAGATTTGACGTTTAAATCGCCAAATTGGATGCGAATTTTGATCAGAGAAACCGAAGATCCTTTCCAATATGTTGAAGAGGGAAAAACAGGTGGCGTGAATGTGATTGATTTGGCAAATTACAATTCGATTAGTTTTATTGCAACTGATGATTTAGGTAAAAAAATAACTCACAATCAATTTGAAATCTTAGGACGTTTCGATCATTCGGATGTGCGAGGTTGTAATTTGATGGTGATTGAATAATAAATAAAATCCCGCACTG
>NZ_DDBA01000076.1:0-7805 GCF_002333005.1 Empedobacter sp. UBA2044 | reverse complement strand
CAGTGCGGGATTTTATTTATTTCTTTTTCATTAAAACTTCTTTCAGAGATTCTGTTTTTATTTTCTCAAAAAATTGTTTCAATTCATTGTATTTATCCGCTTCATAAACACCTTCTGGCAATAAAAATTGAATTGCTAGTATCAATTGTCCATCTTTCACTTTTGCTTCCTGATAATACTCTAAACCAAGCTCAGTTTTGTGATGTGCTTTGTATTTTTCATCAATTATCACTTCGTAACCATCTGGAATTTTAGATTTCACCTGAATATTAAACAAATAAGGATAATTAAATTCTATTTTGCGCTGACGATTTTTATCTTCAAAAGTATATTGTTTTAGAAATTCGCGCAAAGGATTTATAAATGTATAAAATGGAGCATTCGGAATTACAGCTTTTGCTTTATAATTTTTAACGTAAGAATCAGTATCAAAAACCGTTTTATCATTAATTTCTTCGTCTAAACGCACATCTAAAGATTCAGTCAAATATCTATTCAAAACATTTTCTTCGTCTGCAGCATCATCATAAAAATAATCATTGAATTTGTCTTTACGATAAAGAATTAAATTTCCATTACTCATAAAATCATACTTTAATGATGATTCGTAATAAGACAATTTTTGATTCAACTTTACAAACGAAGCTTCACCTTTTTTGATGACAATTCCATGATAATTAAACACATCTAAAGGTCCAAATTCGATTTGTTCTTTATTTAATTTTGAAGCATCTAAGATAATATTTGAAGCACCATTATTTAATTTCACAACTGTTAAAACAGAATTGAATTGATTGACAATTGGATAAGAAAACAAAATTTGTCCATGATGACGACTACTAAACATAACCATCGAAGTTTCGAAACCTTTAGCTGTTAAAATTTCATTCAATAAAAGATTCATATCTGCCGTAGAACCAGACTTTTCTTTCAATAAAGTTTTGTTCGAACGCGTTGGAATAATTCCATAAAATCTATTCCATTTTACATTTGAATCAATATATTCAATCACATTTTTCAAAGTTTCTACCTCATCTTTTCCATTCGGAATATTTTGCGCAACATCTCTGATTGCAGAAGGATTTCGATACAAATCATATTGTGCATTTATATCTTGAATCAAATCTATCTACGCGCTCATCGTAGTTTTCTTTGCTCCATCTGTATGATAATTAGCTGCCTGAATTTTAATTCGTTCACTTTGATCTTCAGGATTATAAACGTATTTTAATTGATTATAACTTTGGATATTATGTAATAACCATTCCGTTGAACTAGATTTACCTTTATACTTTGTATTCAAACCATCACCAATTGTAATAATCGAATATGTACCATAAGCCTGATTATTTAATCGAAACTTGCTCGAAAGCGTTGGTATATCATGTTGAAAATTCCACGCATCAATAGAAAAATTGTGTTCGCTACTTTTGATATAAGTATATTCGATAATAGAACCAACTTTTACATTTGGAAAAGTAAAACGTTTTGCAGCATACAATTCATTTAAAGAAACATCAAAAATCTCTTTTTCATCAATCGGAGTCATTTGCTCTACTCCATTTACAATATTAATTGTACCTCCCTTAATTCCGCTTATAGATTCATTTCTATTCTTGCTGTAATAATTCAGTTGTATATTTGCTTCATCAAGTCCTTTATCAGTCAGTATTTTGATTCTTCGTTTTACAGTCAAATAATAATTAGACGAAGTTAAATCCATTTTTCCTTCTTCCGAAAGAATAACAGCATCTGCATTTTTCTCGAAAGGAACTTGAGTTAAGTTAATTTCTTGCTCCGAAATTTTTCCGAATTTTAAATCTTTCGATTGCGCATTTGTATATAATGCAATAAATAAAAAGAGTAAAGTAATTTTTAATTTCATTTCAATTTGTAATTCCTGCAAAAGTACAATACACAACAATACATAAAGAATAATCTAAATAAAATTTTCGTTACTTTTCTATCAATTCTTCTAACGCTTTTTCTAAAGTAGGATATTGAAATTTGAAACCTGTTTCTTGAATTTTAGTTGCGTCAATTCTAGATCCATTTAGGACTAAACTACTC
Organism: Empedobacter sp. UBA2044; assembly: GCF_002333005.1. Classification (NCBI taxonomy): domain Bacteria; kingdom Pseudomonadati; phylum Bacteroidota; class Flavobacteriia; order Flavobacteriales; family Weeksellaceae; genus Empedobacter; species Empedobacter sp. UBA2044. Next base: position 5,735 of record NZ_DDBA01000076.1, on the reverse strand, counting down.
ATCTCACCTAATGCTAATTTCATAACAAAAGCAGGAATATTAGGAATAAAAAAAGGTTTATTCATTTTTCTCGCTAGCGTATGATTGAATTCCGAATGATTTATATATTGCGGTGAAGATGCGTTATAACTTCCTTTTATTTTATCATTATCTACAGCTTCCGCATACATTTGTATCAAATCTGTAATATGTATCCAAGGCATCCATTGTTTTCCGTTACCTAGATTTGCTCCTACACCAAGTTGAATAGGTTTTTTTAATAATTTGAAACCTTCGCCGTTTTTAGACAAAACAAAAGAAGTTCTAAGACAAACCACTCTTGCACCTATTTTTTCGAACTGATAAGCAGCATTTTCCCATGCGACACAAACTTTACCTAAAAAATCAATATTCGGTTCATCAGATTCTTTGAAAATTTTGTTCGAAGTAATTTGTCCATAATAAGCAGTTCCAGACGCGGAGATAAAAAATTTCAAATCAATATTCAATTTTTTGACATACTCAAAAAGTAAATTCGCTGTATCAACTCTACTCGAAAAAATTTCTTTTTTGTAAGAATTTGTCCATCTTTTCGCAATTAAGCTTCCAGCCAAATGAATAATTCCATCCAAATTTTCAAAAACTTTTTCATCAATTGTATCTTTCTCCCAATGATAAAAAGGATGTTCAATCTCTTTTTCTCTTGTCAAAATACGAACTTGATGTCCATTTTTAATTAAAATCTTTGTTAATTCTGAACCAATTAATCCACTTCCACCAGTCAATAGAATATTCATACTAAAATTTTTTCCTAATTTAGCTCATTCCAAAAATATAAACTAATGTTTAAAGGTAGATTTCCTTATCTAAAAAGAATGGGAGCTGATGAAGAAAAGAAGCTAAAACAAAAAATATTCGATATAGTTTTTGAAGCTGATACACCTTATGGAAAACTTTTTGACATCTCTTTATTACTTTTAATTTTATTGAGTGTTGGCTTAGTTATGTTGGAGTCTATTCCGGCAATTAACGCAAGACACCATACAGTTTTAGTATCTTTAGAATGGATTTTAACCTTTTTGTTTACTATAGAATATTTATTAAGAATCTATTGCGTTAAAAATCGTTGGCGATATATTTTTAGTTTTTATGGAGTTATTGATTTATTGTCTATTTTACCATTTTATCTTGGTTTAGTTTTACCTACAAGTAAGTACCTAGCAAGTATTCGTATTTTAAGATTACTACGTATTTTCAGAATTTTTAACCTTACTCGATTTACTCGTGGGAAAAATGTGTTGGTGTTAGGACTGAAAGAAAGTAAAGATAAAATCATCGTTTTCTTATCATTTGTAGTATTAATTGTTGTTGTAATTGGCTCGATTATGTATATGGTTGAACACGATCATCCCGAATCTGGTTTCACAAGTATACCAATTAGTATTTATTGGGCAATTGTTACTTTAACAACAGTAGGTTATGGTGATATTTCACCTGTCACTGGTTTAGGACAATTCTTAGCTTCTGTTGTAATGATTATAGGTTATGGTGTAATTGCTGTTCCCACAAGTATTGTAACTATGGAAATGAATAAAGCGGCTAAACATAAGGAAGATATTCCTACAAACACGCAAAGATGTCGCAATTGTGGCGATGATTACCACCTAGATGGTGCTATTTATTGCAAAACCTGCGGGCATCTTTTAAATGAACCTTAAAATTTATCCAAATTAATGAATCGATTATTGTCAATATGATTAACGTATTCGTAATTTTTGGTGTAATTAATTGACATATTCAATTCATAACCAACTAACATCAAAATAACATTGATGTAAACAAAAATCATCATAATCATCACTAATCCAAGCGATCCATAAAACAAATCAATATTTGTAAAATAACTTAAATACGAATTAAAACCAATCACAGTTAACAAGAACAAAACAGAAGTTAACAATGCCCCTGGAATAACTGTACTACGCGATTTTTTGTGATTTGGTCCGAAATAATACAACATACACATCGAAACAAAATAAAAAATAAATACCGAAAAATAGTTGATTAAATACGAAAATTGTCCAAGTTTACTTAAAAATGAAACGTTGGTTAAGTATTTCCAAATAATTGATGTCGAATAAGATAAAAACACTTGTAACACAATAAAAACTGTAAAAAACAAGGTTAAAATTATCGAAATCATTCTCGATTTTGAGTTTTTTCGCTTTACATAAACATCTTGATACGAAACATTAAATCCATTTATAATCCCTTGTATTCCGTTGGATGACATAAAAATTGTAATCAAAATCAAGAAATAATTCACTTTACGTTTTCCTTGTACAGCCGTCGTTTTATCAATATACGAAATCACTTCATTGCTCACATGTTTAGGTAAAAGTTGAGGAAGAAGTTGTGTAAATAGCAAGTTTTTTATTTCTTGGTAATAAACCAAATGCGGTAAAATACTAAACAAAAAAAGCAAAAATGGAAACATACTAAAAAATAAAATCCACGAAACTGCCGCCGAACGCAACGGAAAATTACCTTTCATGACGCGAATCCAAAAAACTTTCAAGAAATCATATACCGTGATGCCCGTATTTTTGTTCATCAATTTTGTTTTCGACCAATCTCGAAAATAATTTATTCCTGTATATGTTTTAAAATCTTGTAGAATGCGCATATTTTTGTCTCAATAAATAATTTTGAATGAATATTACGACCATTTGTATCGGTAAAACAGACGAAAAAGCCATCGAAATGCTATTACAAAAGTATGAAAATCGATTGCCTTCGCACATTAATTATCAAAGAATTGAAATTCCTGACATCAAAAATCGTAAAAATTTGTCCGAAATTCAACAAAAACAAAAAGAAGCTGAGCAAATTTTGAATAAAATCATCAATACAGATTTTGTTATTATTTTGGATGAAAAAGGAAAACAACCTACTTCGAAGCAATTTGCAGATGATATTCAGAATTACATGAATCAATCTGTCAAAAATCTTGTCTTTGTGATTGGTGGTCCTTATGGTTTTGACGAATCTGTTTACAATCGTGGAAATAAAAAAATGTCTTTATCCAATATGACATTTACGCATCAAATGGTTCGTCTATTTTTGACTGAGCAAATTTACCGAGGATTTAGTATATTGCAGGGTAAACCTTATCATCATGAATAACACCTCTCCATTTGAAGAATTTGTTCCTAAGCAAGAAAATAAACTAAGTTTTGGTATTGGAAAAGCTCTTTTGTATAGCGCAATTGCAGTGATTATAATGCAGTTTGCTGGCGGACTTGTTTCTGCTCCAGCACTTTTTTACAAACCGCTTAATCACTTACTTTTACCGTTAGGATTTTTAACAGGAACGGTTTGCGCAATTGTTATTTTATTGATGTTGACACAAACTAAATTTGCATCAATTTTAAAAGATATCAAACATTCTTTTACTCCAATTCAGCTCATATTATCAATAGCTTGTTGGTTATTTCTTTTGCCTTTAGCCGAGGTTGCAACAAGTTTAATTCCAACAACTGGACCTTTAGAAGAAATCTATAAAATCTTTCAAGCTTCTTTTGAAATGATGTTAGATTACAAAATCGCTGGATTTATTATGATTTGTATTTTGGCTCCAATTTTCGAAGAAATTATTTTCAGAGGAATAATCTTGAAAGGAATGCTAAATTTCAATGTAAATCCTACAACTGCAATCTTAATCAATGGATTTATTTTTGGATGTGCACATATGAATCCTTGGCAATTTATAGGCGCTGGACTTTTAGGAATCATTTTTGGAATAGTTTATTATCGCACAAAATCGTTGTTTTTACCTATGTTATTACATTTCCTAAACAACACTCTTTCGTACTCGTTAATGCTAATGCAGGGCGATATGGAAGGCGAAGTTTTTGCGCAAAGAGATTATTTATTAATTGGAGGAATGACACTTATCGGAATTTTATCTGTCTATTTATTAATCAAAAAAACAGAACAAAAAACAATATAAATGGAATTAATTTTTGCCACACATAACAACAATAAAGTAAAAGAAGTTACAAAAATGTTACCTTCTTACCTATCGATGAAATCATTGACTGATATTAATTTCTTTGATGAAATTGAAGAAACTGGTACAACTTTCGAAGAAAATGCGCAATTAAAAGCGAAAACTATTTTCGATAAAACTGGGAAAAATATCTTTGCAGATGATTCTGGATTAGTGATAGAAGCGTTAAATGGAGCACCTGGTGTATATTCTGCTCGATATGCTGGCACAGGAAAAGACGAAGATAATATTGCAAAAGCGTTGAAAGAATTGGAAGGAAAAACAAATCGAAAAGCGTATTTTATTTCTATTTTCTGTTTAATTTTGGATGGAAAGGAATATTTTTTCGAAGGACGAGTGAATGGAACTATTGCAACTGAAATTATGGGTGACAATGGTTTTGGCTACGATCCGATTTTTATTCCTGATGGTTTTTCAAAATCTTTTGCACAAATGTCTCCTGAAGAAAAAAATGCAATTAGCCACCGAGGAAAAGCTGTCGAAAAATTAAACGATTTTTTAACTAATCTAAACGTAAATTGAGTTTACAACTAACAATATTAGGATTTAATTCAGCATTACCAACAGCTTTTACGCATCCGACCGCTCAATTATTAAACATCGCAGAACGCTATTTTTTGATTGATTGCGGAGAAGGAACACAAGTACAATTGCGAAAAGCGAAGGCAAAATTCAACCGAATAAATCACATTTTTATATCGCATTTGCACGGCGATCATGTTTTTGGATTGATTGGATTAATTTCTACACTTCAATTGCTTGGTCGCGATATGCCTTTGCATATCCATGGTCCGAAAGGAATTGAGGAATTTATTACAACACAATTACGTTTAACAGAATCTAATAACTCATTCGAGATTATTTTCAACGAATTGCATACAAAAGAATCTGTTTTAGTTTTTGAAGATGATAAAGTTGAAGTTTATTCTATTCCGCTAAATCACCGAGTTTATACAAATGGTTATCTTTTTCGAGAAAAGCCAAAACCTCGAAAATTGAATATGGATACGATCGAGGAATTTCCAGAAATTGAAATCTGCGATTATCAAAATTTGAAAAATGGAAAAGATTTTACGTTAGAATCTGGAAAAATAATTCCGAATGATTATTTAACATTTGATGCTCAAAAGTCCTTGAGTTACGCGTTTTGTTCGGACACAAAATATAAACCAGATATTGTTCCAATTATAAAAGATGTCGATTTGTTATATCACGAATCAACATTTTTACACGAATTGAAAGATTTAGCGGTTTACACAGGGCATACAACTGCAAAAGAAGCTGGAATGATTGCGAAACAAGCCAATGTAAAGAAATTAATTTTAGGTCATTTTTCTAATCGTTATCACGATTATAAACCTTTGTTAATCGAAGCCCAAGAAGAATTTACGAATACCGTTTTACCAGAATTGTTGAAAACAATAAAAATAGAAAGTTAGTAATCAAAATATAAAAAAATCCGTTCGATAGTCGAACGGATTTTAGTTTTACAAATGTTTCTCAATCCTATGGATTTTGAACTAAAACTCCTTTAGAAACAATAATTTGTTGTTCAGGAATATATTCAATTACTTCATTTGCTGTAGCAAGAATAGTGTATAATGGATTACTTCCTGATAAATGTGTACCAGGGTAGCGTCTATCCATTGTCAACCCATTTCTATATGTGGGTACGTCATATCCT
>NZ_DDBA01000075.1:41567-77220 GCF_002333005.1 Empedobacter sp. UBA2044 | reverse complement strand
CAGATTTTCGAGCGATTAATTCTTGCTATTTTACACACTTCCAACGGCATACTATCAACGATGAAACAATTTTCAGATTCATTAAATTCTTTCGCTAAGTTGAGGCGAATACTATTAATTTGTTCTGATAATCTACGTTTTCTACGATTATAAATACTACGTTCAATTTTACAACTTAACGCATTAGGAAGATTTCGAAATAAATGATTTTCACTATCAATACCCATAAATTCAGCAGTTAAGACAAGACTTATGAGTTCTAAATCAAAAAGTTTAGGTCTTCTACGTTGATAAATTAAAAGTGTATCTGTTGATATTTTTCGTAGAACTTCCAATATTCTTTCGTAATTTGCAAGTAAGTTGTTCATTGTAAATGTTTTGTAGTTAAAACAATTTACTGATTTTCAATCAAATGAACAACTTTATTCTTTATTAATCAAAATGCACAACAGGTAGAAATTAATAAAAATAAATCATACTCAGACAGTATAATGATACCTGATGAAGATTGCGAGTATTGTTATTTTTACCCTATAATTGAAGAAAATACTATTTTAATGATAAGAAAAGATACATTGATTTATGATGAAAAAGGAGCTGTAAAATTGATTCATTAATTTTCTAAAGCGTCAAACCTTCTAAATCATCAATGGTCCCGTTGTAGATATTCACATCAACTTTATAACGTTTTACACCATCTATGGTTGCTTTTTCGGTAAATTGCCAAAAATCCCAATGCCCTTTCATTTCTTGGACCCAAAAATTGTAATTGGCAATCCAAATAATATAACCATCAAAATGATCTTGTAAATAATCTTCAAAATATTTATCTGATGTATAAATAATCGGTTTGATATCGTAATGCTCTTCAACAATTTTGCACCAATTCTTGATTCCTTCGACTAAACGATCCATGGATTGTGTTTTCGGTAAGGTTTCAATATCCAAAACTGGAGGCAAATCACCATTTTCTAATTTTACTTTTGCAATAAAATTTTGTGCTTGTAAAGTAGAGTTTTCATCTGGACGATAAAAATGATAAGCACCACGCAAAATATTATTTTCTTTTGCACCTTCCCAATTATCCTCAAAAGTCTCATCAATAGACGAAGTTCCCATTGTAGAACGGATAAAAGCAAAATTTATCGGATATAAATTGTAAATCGTATGCATTTTCGTCCAATCAATTTTTCCTTGATAATGCGAAACATCAACACCAAAAGTTTTGAGATAATATTTATCCATCACCTCAATATTTCGGATATCAAATTTTGTGACTTTACCATCAACCAATTTTTCGCCTTTCAACGATTTTTCTACAACCGAAAAATAGTAATGAATACCATGACGATAACGATATGTAAAATAAACAACGCACAAAATCAGTAAACTAATCACATAAGTCGAAAGTTTGATTTTTTTTAATGTACTAAAAATAGATTGTTGTGTTTTCTTTTTACGAGGCATTTTAGTAGTTGAAATAGATAAATTCTATGCAATATTACTTCAATTTTAGATGATAAAAAAAGTAAAATCTTCATTATCTTTGTTCAGTATGAAAAAATGGATATTAGCCGCAAGGCTTCGCACATTACCACTTTCTTTGAGTGGATTATTATTGGCTGGATTTATTGCAAAATCAGAAGGAATTTTTCGAAATGATATATTTTTCTTATCTCTTTTAACAACTTTGGCTTTCCAAATTTTATCAAATTTCGCGAATGATTATGGCGATGCGGTAAAAGGAACGGACGCAAATAGAGTAGGAGAGCAGCGTGCTGTAGCATCTGGATTGATAACTCAAAACCAAATGAAAATAGCTATTGGAATTATGGTTGCAATTTCTTTAGCTTGCGTTTCAGCATTGTTGTATGTATCTTTTTATCCAAATGATATGAAATATATTTACATTTTTCTTGGACTGGGAGTTGCGTCTATTTTTGCAGCAATGGCTTATACAATGGGAAAAAAACCATACGGATATATTGGTTTAGGTGATGTTTTTGTGTTCTTATTCTTTGGGATTTTAGCTGTTGCTGGTGGAGAATTTTTATATTCTAAAGTTTTTCAATGGCAAATTTTATTACCTGCAGCTTCGATGGGATGTTGGAGTGTAGCAGTGCTAAATTTGAACAATATGCGAGATGTGAAAAATGATGTCAAAAACAATAAAATTACTGTTGCATCAAAATTAGGTTTTCAAAAAAGTAAATATTACCAAATGGCTTTAATGACGATTCCGTTCGCATTAAGCGCATTATATGTAACGATGTCACCACTTAAACAAGGTAAATTATCTGGTTTTGTATTTTTAATTTTAATCTTTTTTGCGAACGCCATTCGTCGTCAAATTTTTGCAGTAAAAGATCCTAAAGATTTCGATCCATTCTTGAAACAAGTAGCAATGTTAGCTTTATTTTTCGCTGTATTATTAGGATATAGTTTAATCGGTTTCGATTTTATTGATACTTTAATTCGTTAATCACAAAAAAATATATAATGAAAATTCAATATTTAGGACATGCCTCGCTTGCGATTGAAGCAAACGGTAAACACATTATTGTTGATCCATTTATTACACCAAATGAATTAGCAAAGAATATCGATTTCGAAAGTTTAAAAGCGGATTATATTGTTATTACGCATGCGCATCAAGATCATGTGTATGATGTGGAAGAATTGGCAAAACGTACAGGAGCTTTGATTATTTCGAATGCAGAAATTGCTTCTTATTATTCGGAAAGAGGTTTAAAAGCACACGGAATGAATACAGGTGGTAAATTTAGTTTTGATTTTGGTTCGATTCAATCTACAATTGCATTTCATTCGAGTTCATTTGCTGATGGAACATATGGAGGAGATCCAAATGGTTACATTATCGAAAGTGAAGGAAAGCGAGTTTACATCGCTGGTGATACAGCTTTGACATACGAAATGAAGTTGATTCCGGATACAATTGGACAACTTGATTTAGCAATTTTACCAATCGGAGATAATTTTACGATGGGGGCAAAAAGTGCTTCTATTGCGGCAGAATATGTGCAAGCAACTAAGGTTTTGGGTTATCATTATGATACTTTTCCACCAATTAAAATTGATAAAGCAGAAGCGAAATCTATTTTCTTTTCGCGTCATATTCAATTGATTTTATTAGAAATTGGCGAAGATTTAACGGTTTAAGAAATTCTTTACAATATATAAAAGCTCGAGATAATCTCAAGCTTTTTTATTGATTTGATCTCGGTTGAAAAAGATTATCTTTGCCGCAATTATTCGATAAAATTTATGATTACAGTTAATGATATTGCCGTTCAATTCGGTTCTTCAACGTTGTTTAGTGGAGTTAGTTTTGTGATAAATGAAAATGACAAAATTGCCTTAATGGGTAAAAATGGTGCAGGAAAATCTACTTTACTTAAGATTGTTGCAGGAATCAATAAACCTTCTTTGGGAAATATTTCAGCACCAAAAGATGCGGTAATTGCATATTTGCCGCAACATTTGTTAACCGAAGATAATTGTTCTGTTCGCGAAGAAACGTCAAAAGCTTTTGCTGAATATTTATCAATGAAGAATGAAATTGATGAATTAAATGAGCAGTTAACTGTACGAACTGATTATGAAAGTGATGATTATATGAAGTTAATCGAACGCGTTTCGGAAGTCAGTGAAAAATTTTATTCGATAGAAGAAGTAAATTACGAAGCCGAAGTGGAAAAGGTTTTGAAAGGAATGGGATTTGCGCAAGAAGATTTGGATCGATCAACTTCTGAGTTTTCGGGAGGTTGGCGTATGCGAATCGAATTGGCTAAAATTCTTTTGTGTAAACCAGATTTGATTTTATTAGATGAGCCTACAAACCATTTGGATATCGAATCTATTCAATGGTTAGAGGATTTCTTGAAAAATCAAGCCAAAGCTGTTATGGTGATTTCGCACGATCGCACATTTGTCGATAATATTACGAATCGTACAATCGAAGTGACAATGGGACGAATTTATGATTACAAAGCCAAATATTCTGACTATTTAGTGTTGCGTCAAGATCGTAGAATTCATCAGCAAAAAGCTTATGATGAACAACAAAAATTCATTGCTGAAAATAAATTATTTATTGAACGTTTTCGTGGAACTTTCTCTAAAACAGAACAAGTGCAATCGCGCGTTCGTATGTTAGAAAAGCTAGATATTATCGAAGTTGATGAGGTTGATACTTCAGCTTTGAAATTGAAATTTCCAGCAGCAGCTCGTTCGGGACAATATCCTGTTGTAGTCGAAAATTTAGATAAAACGTATGGTGATCATATTGTGTTTAAAGATGCAAATATGGTGATTGAACGTGGTCAAAAAGTGGCTTTGGTTGGAAAAAATGGTGAAGGAAAATCGACAATGATTAAAGCTATCATGAATGAAATTGATTTCGATGGAAAATTAGAAATCGGACATAATGCGCAAATCGGATATTTTGCTCAAAATCAAGCTACTTTGTTAGATGAAGATTTAACCATTTTCGAAACTGTAGACCGCATTGCAGAAGGTGATATCAGAACACAAATCAAAAGTATTTTGGGTGCGTTTATGTTCAAAGGTGATGATGTCGACAAGAAAGTAAAAGTGCTTTCTGGTGGAGAAAAAACACGTTTGGCAATGGTGAAGTTATTGTTAGAACCTTATAATGTCTTGATTTTAGATGAGCCAACAAATCACTTGGACATGAAAACAAAGGATATTATCAAAGATGCATTGAAAGAATTTGAAGGAACAGTAATTTTAGTTTCCCACGATCGTGATTTCTTAGATGGATTGGCAGAAAAAGTTTTTGAGTTTGGAAATAAACGTGTCAAAGAACATTTTGAAGATATCAAAGGTTTCTTAGTAACAAAGAAAATGGAAAACTTGAAAGAAATAGAAAAGTAAATTGAATTTTAATAAAACAAAAAAATCCACTCAACTGAGTGGATTTTTTTATGCTTGCTTCTTCACGAACTTCGTTAAAATAACGATTAATTGTCCGTCAACTTTTCCTTCAATTTGTTCGGTATTATCATGAACTAAACGAATATTTCGTACAGCAGTTCCAATTTTTGCATTGATAGAAGAACCTTTTACATCCAAATCTTTAATCAATGTCACCGTATCTCCATTCACCAAAATATTTCCGTTGCTATCCTTGTGCAAATTAACACTTCCGTCACCTTCGTGATCACCAGATGCTTTTGCCCACTCCATATTTTCGTCATCTAAATACATCAAATCCAAAGCATCAGCAGCCCAAGATTCGTTTCTAAAACGATTCAACATTCGCCAAGAAAGCACTTGTACGGCAGGAACTTCGCTCCACATAGAAGAAAGTAAAAATGATTCCCAAAAAGATGCATCTAATTCCTCTTTCTTTTCAATTTGGTTGATACATTTTTGTGTTATGTAGACATTTCGATCAGGATTGCTACTCGCATCAGGATTCACTTCATAAATAGCCAAATTTTCTGTAACTCCCGTCAATTCGCATTGGTTACCACTTCTTTCTTGTAAAAATGTATCTAATTTCATGTATTGATTTTAAAACTTTTGCAAAGATAACCTTTATTTAGAATTTAAACTTTTGAGGTATTTTAATCAGAATTATTTAAATTCGTTAAGAATAAAATTCAACCTTAAAATATGTTAGTAAAGAAAAACTCGGGCGAGTTAATCCCATATGATCCAAAAGCTTTAAAACGTTCATTAACGAAATCTGGCGCAAAAAAAGAGGAAGTTGAAGAGGTTTTCGAATTAGTTTCGAAAGATCTTTACGATGGAATTCTGACCAGAGAATTGTATCGTATAGCTTTTGCTCATCTCAAAAATTATAGAAATTCGTATGCAGCGCGTTATAGCCTAAAACGAGCTTTGCGAGATTTGGGACCAGAAGGATATTATTTCGAAAAATGGATTGAAAGAGTGATGCAAGCAGCAGGATATCAATCGTTGCATTCGGAAATTGTGCAAGGAAATGCGGTGACGCACGAAATTGATGTGGTGGCTTCTAAAGGAGATCAATTGCTTTTCTGTGAATGTAAATTCAGAAATGACGAAGATGCCAAAATTTCGGTGACAACGCCGATGTATTTTTTATCGCGAATGAAAGATGTAGAAAGCCATACGTATCATTTTTTTGGACGAGATATGAAACCAACAAAAGGTTTCTTGGTAACGAATGCGTATTTAACGACGGATAGTATAGATTTTGCAAATTATTATGGAATTGGATTGATTTCTTGGGATTATCCTGAAACAAATAGTATCAAATATTTGGTTGATAATGCGGCTTTGTATCCAATTACGTGTTTAACGACTTTGACGCCAGAGCAAGAAAAAGTTCTTTTATCGAAAGAATGTATTTTGGTGAATGATTTACAACAAAATAATAAGTTTTTAGATTCATTAAATTTGTCTCAAGAACAACGAAACGAAGTTTTGGAAGAAACGAATGAATTGTTAGAAATCGAGAATTTTACGTGCGAAATTGCTTAAAATGAAATAAAAAAGAAGCTCAATATTGAGCTTCTTTTGCTTTATAATTCTTTAAAAATCTCAAAACTATCTTTGTGATCGCACCAAAATTCATCCAAATTAATCATTCGATCTTTTAGGAACGGAATAATTTGCGGCCAATCGGTTTCTCTAAAAATACTAATGTTTTCTAAACGTATTTTTATTGTCGAAATCATTTTTCCGTCTTCGTCATAATCTTCTTTTGTCCAAATCCATTTTTCGCCAAGATAATTTTCCAAAACATTTTCATATTCCTCAAACTGTTCATAGATCATCAGTTGAACTGACGGATCTGGATGCGAAATTTCAATCGAAACCTCTGCAAACTTGCGTTCGACATCCGTTCTAAAATAAACACCTTTTATATCCGTTTTGTAATTTATCCAATTAATACGCGTTCCTTCGGCATTCATCTGCAATTTCATATACGTTCCATACGAAATCCAAAAATCCTTTTTTATGCGATAAGCATCTTCTTTTGAAAACAAATTGATTATTTTTTTACAAAAATCGGTTTAATATTCTATTCAACAAAATTTCGAGAAAAATAGCTTGGATTGATTCTTGTTCTATTACATTTGAACAAATATTTTTAAAAAGTAAATATGAAACTATTTTCTTTCCTTGGTTTAATGGGAATTTTGGCTTTTTCTACTGTAAATGCACAATCTGTGGAAACTGTAAAATATGAAGCTTTACACGAAAAAATCACAACTTATAAAGATCAAGTTGTTGTCGTTAATTTTTGGGCAACATGGTGTGCTCCTTGCGTTGAAGAAATTCCTGCATTTATGGAAATTAATGAAAAATACAAAGACAATCCCAATTTCAAAATGCTGTTGGTATCTTTGGATCGACCAAAAGTATTGGATAAAGTAAAGAAATTTATAACAGATTATCACATCAATACAGAAGTTGTTTTACTGGATGACACCAAGCGGATGAATGAATGGATTCCTTCTTTCGATTCCAAGTGGGGTGGAAATATTCCTGTTACAATTATTTACAATAAAGGAGAAAAAGTTGTTTTTCATGATCAAGCCATGACCAAATATGAACTGGAGGATGAAATCAATGAAATTCTTCCATAAAATCAGATGTGATATTTTTTCAATTTAACTTCCATTCTTGCAAACTATTATGTACCTGTAATTGTTTCTATTGTTAAAATATGATTTTATTCATGTTTTTAATAAATATTATTGTATTTTTAGTAGACACTAATTAAATAACACTAATTAAATAACAATAATATGAACAAACTTATCTTTACATTAGCTACACTTGCTGTATTCACAGCTTGTAGTGATGACACTAAAAACGAAATGGATCCTCAAGCAGAATCTGCTAATCAAAAAGTTGCAAGTCGAACGTGCGCTTCTGATGAAGTTTTAAAATTACAGCTATCAGAAAATCCTAATCTGGCCTCAAAAATGGCAGATATTGAAGCCCATGCCCAAAACTTTGAAAAAATGCAAGGAAAACTAGTCAATGGAACTATTGTTATCCCTGTTGTTGTAAATGTTTTGTATAAAACGGCCGCTGAAAATATTTCTTTAGCTCAGATTCAATCTCAAATTGATGTTTTAAATAAAGATTTCAATGCACAGAATGCTGATTTTTCACAGGTACCCGCTTTGTTTTCAAATGTAAAAGCAAATGTTGGGATTAAATTTGAATTAGAAACGGTGAACAGAAAACAAACAACAAAAACTTCTTGGGGAACAAATGATGCCATGAAGAAAAGTACAGGAATTCTGCCAACTTCCCCTACAACAAAACTTAATTTATGGGTTTGTACAATCGGAAGTGGTATTCTGGGTTATGCACAATTTCCCGGGGGTAGTTCTGCAACAGACGGAGTGGTAATTGATTCAAGATATTTTGGAAATACAGGAACAGCAACTTACCCGTTCAATTTAGGGAGAACAGCTACTCATGAAGTTGGGCACTGGATGAATTTACGTCACATTTGGGGAGATGGTGGTGGATGTCTAACAGATTATGTGAACGATACGCCTTATCATAATGCACCAAACTATGGTGTCCCTGCATACCCTCATTATAGTACATGTTCAGGATCTCCTGTCGAAATGACCATGAATTATATGGATTATAGTGACGATAGAGGATTATATATGTTCTCTGAAGGACAAAAAAGTAGAATGTTATCTATTTTCAGTCCGGGAGGTGCACGCTATAGCTTCGCTCAATAACATCAGGATAATTAAATATAGTAGTAAAAAACTCTTGAATGAATAGTTCAGGAGTTTTTTATTTTTTGTAAGTTTATCTAAACTTAAAACTACAAAAATGAATAAAAAACATATCAGAAAAGATGTCATTCAGCATCTTATTCAACTTAAACAAGATGAAATAAACGCCTTAAAAGAATCGGAGCGAATTTATACTGAAAGTGCTGATTTAGATGAAGAATCGAGTTTAGAGCTTGATGATTTTGCACAACAAAGTCAGTCGACAGATTCCGCCAGAAATTTACAAATAAGAATTAATCAAGCAACAGAAGATTTAAATAACTTCAGAGTACTTCGCCCTGAGTTGATTGATGAAATAACGGAAGGAAATGTTGTTTTGACTGACAAAGTTAATTTTGTCATTGGTTTATCTTTCAAAGATTTCGAATGGGAAAATAAAAAGTTTGTAGGAATTAGTACACAAGCACCTATTTTTGAAGCGTTGGTTGGAAAACGAGCCGGCGATAAAATAGAATTTAATGGAATAAAATATACCATAGAAGAAATATTATAGCATGCCAAAAATACATACAATAGACCTGAATTTTCAAAATGAAAAGGAAGCTATCGCAACTTATTTAATCGAAACAGAACAGGGACCGGTTTTAGTCGATCCGGGCCCATACTCCACTTTCGAAAATCTGAAAACAGGAATAGAAGCTTTAGGTTGGCGGGTAATCGATATTGAAAACATATTAATTACACATATTCATTTTGATCACGCTGGTGCTGCATGGAAATTTACAGAACATGGCGCAACAATTTTTTTAAATCCGATTGGTTTACCGCATCTGAAAAATCCTGAGAAATTGTGGGAATCTGCAAAAATGATTTATGGTGACGATATGGATCGTTTGTGGGGAGAAATGAAACCAATTGACGAAGAATATTTGGTTGGTTTGGCAGATGGACAAAGTGTGGAGTTTGGTGATGCTGTTTTTCAGACTGTTTATACGCCTGGACATGCTGTTCATCACAATGCTTATGTGTTGGACGATGTTATTTTTACAGGTGATGTAGCGGGGGTGAAGATAGAAAATGGACCTGTTTCGCCTCCTTGTCCGCCGCCAGATATTAATATTGAATTGTGGAAAGAATCGATTGCTAAATTGAGAAAAATTAATGCAAAAGGAATTTATCCGACGCATTATGGTTATCACGAAGATTTAGAAAATCATTTTGATCAATTAGAAAAAGCTTTAGATGATTGGTCAAATTATATCAAACCGATGTATGATGATAAAATTCCGACCGAAGAAATTGTCCCTGTTTTTGTCGATTATGTCACAAAAAACTATAAAGACTTAGGTTTAACAGAAGATCAAATTCAGGTGTATGAATATGCCAATCCATGCTGGATGTCTGTTAATGGACTAATGCGTTATTGGAAATTAAAAGAACAAGGAAGATTATAAAACGAAAAGCTGTCAAAAATTTTTGACAGCTTTTTTATAGTGTTTAAAACTGAACGATGATTATAATCGAATTAATTTATCTTTTGCAACTTGATAATCTACTAATAAATCGTCGAAAACTTCTGCAACTGTCGGAATAGAATCGATTAATGACGAAACTTGACCAATTTCTAATTCTCCATTTACCAAATCGCCTTCAAACATTCCTTTCTTAGAACGTCCTCTACCCAAAAGTTCTTTCAAATCTTCTGCGGTTGTGCCTTGTTGATATTTTTCTTGAACTTGATTATAAAACTCATTTTTAATCAATCGAACAGGAGCCAATTCTTTCAATGTAAGTTGCGTGTCACCTTCTTGCGCATTTACAATCACATCTTTGAAAGCTTGATTAGCAGAAGATTCCTGAGTTGCAGCAAAACGAGAACCAATTTGTACTCCATCTGCACCTAATGCAAATGCTGCTAAAATTTGAGAACCTGTTCCAATTCCTCCAGCAGCAATTAATGGAATATCGATTTGACGTTTCACATTCGGAATAAGACAAAGTGTAGTGGTTTCTTCTCTGCCATTATGTCCGCCAGCTTCAAAACCTTCTGCCACGACAGCATCCACTCCTGCATCTTGAGATTTTAATGCAAATTTGGCACTACTGACAACATGTGCAACAGTTATTCCTTCTTTTTTTAAAGTTTCTGTCCACGTTTTTGGATTTCCGGCAGAAGTAAAAACAACTTTTACACCTTCCTCCACAATAATTTGCATAATTTCTTCAATATTCGGATAAAGCATTGGAACATTAACGCCAAAAGAATGATTTGTAGCAGCTTTACACTTCTTTATATGCTCGCGTAAAACATCAGGATACATGCTTCCAGCACCTATTAAACCTAGTCCTCCAGCATTACTTACAGCTGACGCTAATCGCCAACCACTATTCCAAATCATACCACCTTGAATAATTGGATATTTTATTGCAAATAATTTTGTTATATTCGTGTCCATTTTCGTTATATTTAGGCATAAAATTAAATAAATATAGAGAACGAAAAAATTTAATTTTAACATAAATACTGACAGTTTGACTTTGGCAGATTATTTGATTTGCAAAAAATCAAATTTTAGAAAATAAATTAGAGTTTAATTGTCTCTACTAATAATAAAAAATATAAGCTATGTATTGGACTTTAGAATTAGCATCTTATTTAAGTGATGCACCTTGGCCAGCAACAAAAGATGAATTAATTGATTACGCAATTCGTACTGGTGCACCTTTGGAAGTTGTAGAAAACTTACAATCTATTGAGGATGAAGGAGATTCTTACGAAAGCATTGAAGAAATTTGGGCTGACTATCCAACGGACGACGATTTCCTTTGGAACGAGGACGAATATTAAAAATAAAAAAGCCCAAATTGGGGCTTTTTTCGATTCTATAATCTATAACTAACATAGTTAACGTATATTTGCATCTTAATTAGTCTCAAATATATTGTGGCTAATTTTGACGAAGAACGCAGAAAAATATGAATATTTTAAACAAAATTTTACAAGGTTTCTTAGGTGATAAGAATGCCAAAGATGTAAAAGAATTACGAAAATATGTTGACTTAGCGAATGAAGCTGGTCAAAAGCTTAGTTCATTATCAATTGATGAATTAAGAGGGCAAACTTTAGAGTTTAAAGCTAAATTAGCTGATGCGACTAAAGATTTCAAAACTCAAATTGAAGAGTTAAAAAAACAAGTTGAGGAAACAGAAGATTTTGGTGTAAAAGAAGATTTATACGCTAAAATTGATAAAATCAATAAAGAAGCATACGAAGTAGAAGAGAAGATTTTATTAGAAATCTTACCAGAAGCTTTTGCTGTAATGCGCGAAACAGGGAAACGTTTTACTGAAAACGAAACGTTAGAAGTTACAGCTTCTGAGTTTGATAAAGTTTTGGTAAATCGTGGACACGATTTCGTTTCTCTTAAAGATGATAATACTGCAATCTGGAAAAACTCTTGGGATGCAGCAGGTCGTCAAGTAACATGGGATATGTCTCATTACGATGTTCAGTTTATTGGAGGTACCGCTTTACACTTAGGTCGTATTGCGGAGATGCAAACAGGGGAAGGTAAAACGTTGGTTGCAACTTTACCTATTTACTTAAATGCACTAACTGGTCGTGGAGTTCACTTAGTAACGGTGAATGATTACTTGGCAAAACGTGATATGGCGTGGATGCGTCCAATTTTCTCTTTTCATGGTTTATCAGTAGATTGTATCGATAATCACCAACCAAACTCTCCAGGTCGTCGCGATGCGTATGCATCTGATATTGTTTATGGAACAAATAACGAATTTGGTTTCGACTATTTACGTGACAATATGGCAAATACACCAGATGCTTTGGTACAACGTGAATTAAATTTTGCGATTGTCGATGAGGTCGATTCAGTTTTAATTGATGATGCTCGTACACCATTGATTATTTCTGGTCCAGTTCCACAAGGAGATCGTCACGAATTTGATGTATTAAGACCAAAAATTGATCGTTTATATCAAATGCAACGTGAGATGTTAGGAAAAACATTAAACGAAGCAAAAACATTATTCAAACAAGGAGATTTAAAAGAAGGTGGTTTCAAATTATACCAAGTTTACCGTGGTTTACCAAAATACAAACCATTAATCAAATTCTTATCTCAAGATGGTATTCGTGCTCAATTACAAAAAACAGAAGCGCATTTTATTCAGGATAATAACCGTGAAATGCCAAAAGTTGACGAGCATTTATACTTTGTTATTGATGAAAAACAAAATCAATCAGATTTAACAGATAAAGGAATCGAGTATTTGTCTAAAGGAATGGAAGATGAGAATTTCTTCATTTTACCAGATGTTTCGACAAATATTGGAGCAATTGAAAATTCAGGAAAAACTAAAGAAGAAATTCTTCAAATGAAAGAAGAATTTTTCCGTGATTTCTCAATCAAATCTGAGCGTATCCATACTTTAAGCCAATTGTTAAAAGCATATACATTATTCGAAAAAGATATCGAGTATGTTGTGGTTGAAGGTGAAGTAAAAATCGTTGACGAATCGACAGGTCGTATTATGGATGGTCGTCGTTATTCGGATGGATTGCACCAAGCAATTGAAGCGAAAGAGAATGTAAAAATTGAAGCAGCTACACAAACGTTTGCGACAATTACATTACAAAACTATTTCCGTATGTACAATAAGTTAGGAGGTATGACTGGTACAGCGGAAACTGAGGCAGGTGAGTTCTGGGAAATTTACAAATTAGATGTTGTTTCTATTCCAACAAACCGCCCAATTTTACGTAACGATAAAAACGATATTGTTTTCAAAACAAATCGTGAAAAATATAAAGCAGTAATCGAGGAAATTGTTCGTTTATCTCAAGATGACAAACGTCCAGTTTTAGTTGGAACAACTAATGTTGAGATTTCTGAGTTATTATCAAAAGCATTAAAATTACGTGGAATTAATCACAATGTTTTAAATGCAAAATTACACAAAAGCGAGGCTGATATTGTAACAGAAGCTGGTAAACCAGGAGCTGTAACAATTGCAACGAATATGGCTGGTCGTGGTACCGATATTAAATTAACGAAAGAAGTAAAAGAATCTGGAGGTTTAGCAATTATTGGTACTGAACGTCACGATTCTCGTCGTGTAGACCGTCAGTTACGTGGTCGTGCTGGTCGTCAAGGAGATCCAGGATCATCTCAATTCTTCGTTTCATTAGAAGATTCATTAATGCGTTTATTCGGTTCAGAAAGAATTGCAAAATTAATGGACCGTATGGGACACAAAGATGGTGATGTGATTGAACATTCTATGATTACAAAATCTATCGAGCGTGCACAGAAAAAAGTAGAAGAAAATAACTTCGGTATTCGTAAACGTTTGTTAGAGTATGATGATGTAATGAATAAACAACGTGAAGTAATTTACAAACGTCGTCACAATGCATTGTTCGGAGATCGTTTGGAAGTTGATATTGCAAATATGATTTATGATGTTGCGGCTTCTGTTGTAAAATCTAACAAAGATTTCGAAGATTTTGATCAATATGAATTAGATTTAATTAAATTCTTTACAATGGGAACTCCTGTTACTGAAGATGAATTTAGATCTAAATCAATCAAAGATTTAACAAATATTACGTACGACGCAGCAATTGAAGATTACAAAGCACGTATGAAATATGTTGCAGAAACAGCTTTCCCAGTAATTTCGAATGTTTTCGAGAATCAAGGACATATGTTCTCTCGTATTCAAGTACCATTTACAGACGGAATTCGTCAAATGACAGTTGTTTGTGATTTGAAAGAAGCATACGAATCTCAAGGTAAAACTTTAATAAAAGATTTCGAAAAATCAGTTGTATTAAGTTTGATTGATGATAACTGGAAAGAGCATTTACGTGATGTTGATGACTTACGTAAAACGTCTCAAAATGCGGTTTACGAACAAAAAGATCCATTGGTTGTTTACAAACAAGAGTCTTTCCATATCTTCCAAAGAATGTTAGACACAGTGAACAAAGAAATTATTTCGTTCTTGTTCAAAGGAGAATTACCAAATACTCAAAAAGAAGAATCTGTAGAGGAAACTGAATCAGTAAACTAAAAAGATTTTTTTATATAACTTTAACCCTTTCTGAAATTTTCTGAAAGGGTTTTTTAGTATTTTTACATTAACTACTGAAAGTTTTCAGTATCAAATTATTAAAATTTTAAACAAATGAAATTTGCATACTTACACGGCTACCAAGGTTTTGTAACAGATGAAAAGAGAGAATATTTAGATTCTTTGGGAGAATGTAATGCACCATCAATTGATTACGATAATGCTCCAACTTTGATTCAAGATTTGATTGAACATTTTACAAAGGAACCAATCGAATTTATTGCAGGGACAAGTTTAGGCGGAATGATAAGTTATTATTTGGGATTATTGTTAAATGTTCCAGTTTTGATGTTTAATCCTGCTGTAATAGCGGTAGAACGTTTAAAACCTTTTTTGCCAGAACAATTATTAAAAGGAGTTCCAACAAAATCAAATTTAATTTTTACAGGATTAAAAGATGATGTGATCGAACCAAAATTTCAGATTGAATTTGTAGAAAATCTTCAAAAACAAAACGGAAATATCGAACAGATTTTTGATGCTGAAATGACACATTTAATCACATTAGAAGAATTCGAAAAAGCTTTTGAAACTTTTTTGGAGAACAAAAAGTAGATAAAAAATCCCAATAAATTAATTTATTGGGATTTTTAAATTTTATTTATACAAACGCGCTAAATCCTGTGATAGATCGACCTACAATAAGCGAATTGATTTCTTTTGTGCCTTCGTAGCTGTAAATGGCTTCGGAGTCGGCAACAAAACGAGCGACGTCATGCTCTAATAATATTCCATTTCCGCCCATTACTTCTCGTGCTCGTGAAACGACATCGCGTGTTCTCATTGTACAAAAAACTTTAGCTAAAGATGCGTGTTCGTCTAGTAAAATTCCCTCGTCTTGCATTTCAGATAAGCGAAAAACTAAAGTTTGCATTGCTGTTAAATTAGATAACATTTCTACCAAATGTCCTTGTATCATTTGAAAAGAAGCAATTGGTTTTCCAAATTGTTTTCGATTTCGAGTGTAATCCAAAGCGCTTTCATATGCTCCACGAGCGCATCCAGTTGCCATCCAAGCAACTCCAGCTCTCGTCATTCGCAATACTTTTGCCGTGTCTTTAAATGAATTAGCATTTTGTAAACGATTTTCTTCTGTAATTAAACAATCTTTCAGAGTAATCAAGCCATTCTGAACAATTCGTAAAGCCATTTTTCCTTTAATTTTTTCTACAGAAAAGCCAGGATTATTATTCTCGACAATAAAACCTTTTACTTCACCATCATCTAAATCCCTTGCCCAAATAATCACTAAATCTGCAAAAGTCGCATTTCCAATCCATTTCTTTTGACCGTTTAAAATCCAACCTTCTTCTGTTTTTTTACACGTTGTTGTTAAACCTCCTGCCGCACCAGAACCAACTTCGGGTTCAGTTAATCCAAAAGCTCCAACTTTATCAAATTTTTGCATTTGTGGTAACCATTTTGCTTTTTGTTCTTCCGATCCACACATATAAATTGATCCCATAGACAAACCAGATTGTACGCCAAAAAAAGTTGCAATCGAAGCATCTACACGAGCCATTTCCATAGCCAAAACGCCTTCCATAATAAAAGGTAAATTTGGACAACCATAACCATCATAAGTGACGCCACAAATGTTGAGTTCTTTAAATTTTGGAATTAATTCAAAAGGAAATTGATCGCGAAGCCAATAATCATTAACAATTGGTTTAACTTCTTTTTCCATAAAAGCTCTTACTTTTAATTGTAATTCACGCTGTTCTGGAGTTAAAGTGTGAAAAACATCGTAGAAATCACCATCAATTGGAGGAAGTTCTTTGTGTTTTTTATTTGGATTTAACATTTTCATCATTCCTTGAAGTTGTTTATCATCAAGTTTAGAAAAGTTTTCCATTAAAAGAGGTAAATCTACTTTTTGAGAAATTTTATTTAATTGCTCTAAATTAACAGATTTTAGTAGATGGACGATATTTTTTAAATTAGAAAATGCTCCTGACATATTTTGTGGTTTTTTAACCAAAAATTATCAAAGAGCATTCCTAAAATATTGTATTGTAAGAAAAAATTAAGCTTTACCTAATTTTATTTTCAAATTGTCTAACATTGTAGTTGTCATTTTATCGATATCAAATTTTGGTTCAAATCCCCAATCTGCTTTTGCAACAGAATCATCGATAGAAGACGGCCAAGAATCTGCAATAGCTTGACGGAAATCTGGTGCATAATCGATTGTGAAATTTGGAATATGTTTTTTGATTTCTGCTGCTAAATGTTCTGGTGCGAAGCTTAAACCTCCTAAATTATAAGATTTAAATTCACCTAATTGTTTTGGATCAGCAGACATTAATTCAATAATGGCATTTATTGCATCATCCATATACAACATTGGTAAATAAGTTCCTTCTTTCAAGAAAGAAGTATATTTTCCATCTTCAATTGCTTTGTAATAAATATCAACTGCATAATCTGTAGTTCCACCTCCAGCAGGAGTTTTCCAAGAAATAAGACCAGGAAAGCGAACAGAACGAACGTCTACATTATGATTTTGTTGGTACCATTTGCACCAATATTCTCCTGACAATTTGGAAATGCCATAAACTGTAGAAGGAGTTTGAATTGTATTTTGTGGTGTATTGTCTTTTGGTGTATCTGGACCAAAAACACCAATAGAAGAAGGCCAAAAGATTTTATCGATTACTTTATCTTTCGCTAATTCAAGGAAAGTAAGCAAAGTGTCCATGTTTAATTTCCAACCAAACATTGGATTTTTTTCAGCTGTACCAGAAAGTAGAGCCGCTAAATGATAAACAGTTTTAATATTGTGTTTTGCAATGACTTCTTTTATTCGATCAGCATCCATTACGTCAATTACTTCGTAAATTCCGTCGTAATCAACATCTTTAGGATCACGTATATCAGAAATAATTACATTATTTTTTCCATGAATGGTTTTTAATTTCTCAGCCAATTCAGAACCAATTTGTCCTAAAGCGCCGGTGATCAAAATCGTATTGGTTTCCATCTTAAAAAGTTACTTTTGTTTGGTTCCAAATTTAAAGATTTTCTATTGAATATGGATATAGTAAAATAATATTTAGATATTAATAAAGAAATCGATTGTTTTTTGTTAAATATATAAATATGGAATGATATATATAGAAAAATTTTCTGTTTTAATAAGCTTTTTACAATATAAAATATCTTAAATGATAAAGAGTTTTGGTTTGAAAGTTTTAAAAATGTTAATCTTCCTCTTCAAAAGTGTCAAAAATTGCACGAATAATTAATACTTTATTTAGTAAATTTGTAACAAAGGTCGTATTAATTTCGACATATCATATCAAAAATACTTAGTAGAAATATGAAAAAACAACTATTTGTTGCTGCATTTGCATGTACTTCTGTTTTAGCAATTGCGCAAGAATCATATCAGGCTTTTAATCCAAATTATATGGATAAGTCTGTTCGTCCACAAGATGATTTATATAATTATGTAAATGGTAATTGGATGAAAATTACAGAAATTCCATCTGATAGAGCAAGATGGGGAAGTTTCGATGAATTGAGAGAGAATACAGATAAGGTTTCTTTGAAATTGGTAAAAGATTTATTGAATAATAAATATGCTCAAGATTCTAATGAACAAAAAATTTCTGACTTATACTCAGCTTACACAAACATGGAAGCTAGAAATAAAACAGGAATTGCTCCAATTCAGAAATATTTTAAGCAAATTGATGCAATCAAAAATTTGACAGATTTACAAGCGTATTTAACAGAAGTTACTCCAATTGGAGAGAATCCATTTTATGGTGTTTCTGTTTATACTGATATGAAAAATAGTACGCAAAATGCTGTTTATTTAGGAAGTGTTGGATTAACTTTAGGTAAAACATATTACCAAAAAGAGGATGCCAAAAATACTGAAACTTTAGCTAACTTAAATCAATATATCGATCAAGTTTTTCCTTTTACAGGATCTAAAACTCGTGATTTAAAAGGACCAAAAATTGTTGCTTTCGAGAAAATGATGGCAAAATATATCAAAACTGTTGAAGAAAGCCGTGATCCAAATAAATCTTATAATTTAGTAACATTATCGGAAGCAGGAGCTTTTTCTAAGAATGTTGATGTAGTGAAGTTTGTAAAGTCTTTCGGAATTAATCCTGACAAAGTAATCATCCGTGAATTAGATTATTACAAAAATTTAGATAAAATCATAAATCAAGAGAATTTACCAATCATCAAAGATTATTTGAAATTCAAATTGATTGATTCTTTTTCTAATTCTTCTACAACTGAATTAGAAAAAATTAATTTTGACTTCTATGGTAAAAAATTATCTGGTCAAAAAGAACAAAGAGCTTTAGATAAAAGAGGTTTGGCTTATGTAAATGGAACAGTTGGTGAGTTATTAGGACAAATTTATGTGAAAGATAATTTTCCACCAGAGGCAAAAGCAAAAGCGCAAGAATTGATTAGTTATTTATTTAAATCGTTTGATATGCACATCAATAATTTAGAGTGGATGTCAAAGGATACAAAAGTAAAAGCAATTGAAAAGTTAAATAAATTTACGGTTAAAATTGGTTACCCTGATAAATGGAAAGATTATTCAGGATTTAAAGTTAAATCAATTAAAAATAGAGGATCTTTAATTGAAAATAATTTAGCTTACAGTCAATGGAGATTCCAAGATAATTTGAAAGATTTTGGAAAACCAGTAGATAAAACACGTTGGGGAATGTCTCCACAAACAGTTAATGCTTATTTTAATCCAACAAATAACGAAATTGTATTCCCAGCAGCAATTTTACAAGCACCATTCTATGATTATAGAGCAGATGCAGCTGTAAACTTTGGAGGAATTGGAGCAGTTATTGGTCACGAAATTTCTCATGGATTTGATGATTCGGGAGCTAAATTTGACGGAGATGGAAATTTAGTGAACTGGTGGACACCTCAAGATGAAGAAAAATTTAAAGCAGCAACAGGTGCTTTAGCAAGACAATATGATGCTTACGAACCAGTAGCAGGAACACATGTAAATGGAATTTTTACATCTGGAGAAAATATTGGAGATTTAGGAGGAGCTTCTGTTGCTTTTGATGCTTTGCAAATGTATTTAAAAGATAAAGGAACTTACGGAAACATAGATGGATATACTCCGCAACAACGTTTCTTCTTATCTTGGGCAACTATTTGGAGAACAAAAGCGACTGACGAAGCTTTAGTAAATCAAGTGAAAACAGATCCACATTCTCCTGGATATTACCGTTCTTTTGGACCAATCGTTAATATTGATGCGTTCCACGATGCGTTTAAAACAAAACCAGGAGATAAATTGTACAAAGCACCAAAAGACCGTATTAGAATTTGGTAAGATGCTTGGCAAAATTATTGATTGGATAAAAAATAGAAATAGAATTATTAAAATGACAACAGTTGAAGCAATAAACAATGCTAATGTAACATTAGTGGATGTTCGTGAGCCTTTTGAATTGGATACAGATGGATTTGTTCCAAATGCAATCAATATTCCATTAGGAGAAGTTCCTACAAGAGTAGAGGAATTTAAAGCAATGTCAAGACCTATAGTAGTTTTTTGTAGAAGCGGTAACCGTTCAGGTCAAGCTGCACAATATTTGCAAGCGCAAGGTGTAGACGAAATTTTTAATGGAGGAGGTTTTCAAGATGTCTTAGATGTTTTGGAGAAATAATTCGTAATTAATTATTATTCATAAAAAACCGATAAATTTTTATTTGTCGGTTTTTTTTTGTATATTATTGTATTTTAAATAGATATTCGATTAAATTAAAATTATTTAATTTTTTTTGATAAAAAAAGCTAAAAAAATGAGTGACCAAATAAGAATAGGTGTGTCATATTAAATGTAAGCAGTTAAAATGTCAAAAGATTCTATAGAAAATATTGCAGATGACATTTTGGTGTATAAGATTGTCGAAACAAAAAATCAGCATTTGTTCGGTATATTGTATGATAGGTATGCACATACGGTATATAATAAATGTTTGAGTTTTGTAGAGGATCAAGCTGAGGCACAAGATATGACGCACGATATATTTGTAAAGTTGTTTGTAAAACTGAAAACATATCAATCAAAATCTAAATTCTCTACTTGGTTATATTCTTTTACATATAATTTTTGTGTCAATCATGTGCAACGAAAGATAAAAGAAGAAAGAAAAAATTATTCGGTAACGGATGATTTGGTTGATAACTATAATGATGAAATTATTGATGACAAAGAAATTTTTGAATTAAAAATCGAAAAACTAACGCAGTCCCTAAAGGAGTTGGATGTCGAAGAGAAATCTATATTACTCATGAAATATCAAGATGAATTTTCAATCAAAGAAATTTCAGAAACTTTAGAGATTGGTGAAAGTGCAACTAAGATGAGATTGAATAGAGCAAAAAATCGTTTACTAAAAATTTATAACGCTTTGTAAAATGGAAAATCCTTTTAAGACTATACTAGCCAATGAAAAGCTTCCAGAAACAATAAAACAAAAAGTTATGGATGATGTTGCTTTAATAAAATTATCGTTGGAGGTAGCCGATTTGGTTTCAGTAAAATATCCAAGCACAATTGGAAATTTCTTCGGAATCGGAAAAAAATCAACTAACAAACCGAACAAAAAAGATAAAGAAGGTTAACTATAAATAGATTATATGAATATAGGTTTAAATTTTAGCTTGTTAGAAAGTTTATATCAAGAAATGGTACTCGTTTTTCCTAAAGTTGTAGGAGGTATTATATTCATTATCCTGTCATATATCTTGCTAAGATTGATTCTAATATTGACTAAGTACATATTAAAATTATCTAAGATAGATAAATTAAAAAATGCTTTAAACAACAGTGAAGCGTTGAAAAACTCCTCTATTGAAATAGATCCTTCTAAGATTATTTTACAATTTGTACGATTGTTTATTATTTTGTTAATCATTATTATAGGATCTGATATTTTTGGATTAACAGTCGTTTCTAACCAAATAGGAAGAATTGTAGATTATCTGCCACAATTTTTTAGTGCAGTGTTAATATTTGCTGGAGGATTTTATTTGGCTAACTATATCAAAACTTTTTTAAGAAGTTTAATTAAATCAATTGATTTAAACGGAGCAAATATTATTAGTAATATCATTTTTTATATCATCCTTATTTTTACGATAATTACTTCATTAAATCAAGCAGGTGTTAATACAGAGCTAATTACAAATAATCTGTCATTAATTTTAGGATCAATATTTTTGACATTGGCAATTGCATTTGGATTAGGTTCTAAAGATATTATTTATAGATTATTATTGTCGTTTTACACAAATAGGAATTTTGAAATTGGACAAAAAGTAATCATAGAAGATGAGACAAAAGGCGTGATAATTGCAATTAATAATATATGTATGACAATACAAACAGAAAATGAAAAAATTGTGTATCCGATAAAAGTTATCACGAATAAAAAAATACGAATTATAGAAGATTAATCTTACCTACCCAAACCTATTTTTAATAATTATTAACCAACCTATTAATTACTTATTAAAAAACTAAGCCGACTTTTAACCTACCAACCAAAAATCGTGAAAGCAAGTCTTTTACAACTAACAAACCTATCTGATTTAGTAGAAAATTAAAACATCACTTTCTATTATCTATCTAAATCAAACTAAACCAAATTTTTAAAAAGTGACCGAATTAACCAATCGGTCACTTTTATTTTTGTACAAAGTTTATTATTTCATATAATAGTTGTACATTTGCACCTCATTACATAATAATTATTAAATAATATTGGCATGTACTTAACATCAGAAGTAAAAAGCGAATTATTCGCAAAGCATGGTAAATCTGCAACAGATACAGGATCTGCAGAAGGGCAAATCGCATTATTCACTTACAGAATTAACCACTTAACTGGTCACTTGAAAAAAAATCACAAAGATTTTAATACAGAAAGATCATTAGTTATGTTAGTTGGTAAGCGTAAAGCGTTATTAAACTACTTAAAGAAAAAAGATATCACAAGATACCGTGCGATTATCGCTGAATTAGGATTACGTAAGTAATTTTAAACACAATATAAAAGGGCAATTACGTAGAAATTGCCTTTTTTTTTGTTATAAATTAAAATAAGATATTTATCTTTATATAATGCAGTTAAAGCAAACGGCTTTAACTTTAGACGAATTAAATACTAAGAAGACGAATGATTCCACAGGCGATCACAGAAAAAATTACTCTTTCAGACGGAAGAGAAATTACAATCGAAACAGGGAAATTAGCAAAACAAGCTGACGGATCTGTGGTTGTACGCATGGGCGACACCATGTTATTAGCTACAGTTGTAGCAAACAAAGAAGCAAATCCAGGTGTAGATTTTTTACCTTTAACAGTAGATTATAGAGAAAAATTTTACGCTGCAGGACGCATCCCAGGGAATTTCTTCAGAAGAGAAGCAAAACCATCAGATGATGAAGTATTAACAATGCGTCTTGTAGACCGTGTTTTACGCCCAATGTTTCCAGAAGACTTTCATGCTGAGGTTCAGGTCATGATCTCACTTATTTCTTACGACAAAAATGTAATGCCAGAAGCTTTAGCTGGTTTAGCTGCATCAGCAGCCATTGCAATTACAGATATTCCTTTCACATTAATTTCAGAAGCTCGCGTTATTCGTTTGAATGGTGAGTTAATGATTAATCCTTCAAAAGAACAATTAGACCAAGCAGATATCGACATTATGGTTGGTGCTTCTAAAGATTCTGTTGTAATGGTAGAAGGGGAGATGAGCGAAATTTCTGAACGTGAAATGTTAGACGCAATTGAATTTGCTCATGCTGAGATTAAAAAACAAATTGAAGCACAAGAAAGTTTAGCAGCGAAAGTAGGTAAATCTTTACCAAAACGTGAATATAGCCACGAAACACACGACGAAGAAATTCGCGAAAAAGTATGGGCTTATGGATATGATAAATTTTATGATATCGCTAAACACCCATCTGATAAACACGAAAGAGGTGATAAATTTGCTCAAGTTGAAGCAGATTTCTTAGCTCAATACGAAGGAGATGAAGAAGAGTTAGCTCGTGTAACTCCTTTTGCTCACATTTACTTCCACGATGTACAAAAAGAAGCTGTACGTCAATTAATCTTAAACGAAGGAATTCGTTTAGATGGACGTGATCCAAAAACGATTCGTCCAATTTGGACAGAAGTTGATTATTTACCATCAACTCATGGTTCTGCAATCTTCACACGTGGGGAAACTCAAGCATTAGCTACAGTAACTTTAGGTTCTTCTAAAGATGCTAATATGGTTGATGGAGTTGTAACAAACTTCGACGAAAAATTCTTTTTACACTATAATTTCCCTCCATTCTCAACAGGTGAAGCTCGTCCATTAAGAGGAACTTCTCGTCGTGAAGTTGGTCACGGAAACTTAGCACAACGTGCTTTAGCGCAAATGTTACCTGACGATTGTCCTTATACAGTTCGTATTGTTTCTGAAGTATTAGAATCTAACGGTTCTTCTTCTATGGCAACAGTTTGTGCAGGAACATTAGCAATTATGGACTCTGGTTTACAAATGAAGAAACCAGTTTCAGGTATTGCAATGGGGTTAATCACAGATACTAAATCAGGGAAATTTACAGTATTGTCTGATATCTTAGGAGATGAAGATCACTTAGGAGATATGGACTTTAAAGTAACAGGAACTGCAGACGGTATCACAGCTTGTCAAATGGATATTAAAGTACAAGGTTTATCTATGGAAATCATGGAAACAGCTTTGTTACAAGCAAAAGAAGGTCGTGAGCACATTTTAGGTAAATTATTAGAAACTTTACCAGCACCTCGTCCACAATTGAAACCAAATGCACCAAAAGTTGTTGTAATTGAAATTCCTAAAGAATTCATTGGAGCAGTAATCGGACCTGGAGGAAAAGTAATTCAAGAAATGCAAAAAGAAACTGAAACAGTTATTGCAATTACTGAGTTAGATACAACAGGACGTGTAGAAATCAATGGTGTGATTCAAGAAAACATCGATCGTGTTGTAGAAAGAATCAAACAAATTGCTTTCGTTCCAGAAGTTGGTGAAACATATCATTCAGTTGTAAAATCTATCAAACCATTTGGAGCGTTTGTAGAGATTGCAAAAGGAGTTGAAGGTTTAGTTCACATTTCTGAATTAGAGCACAGACGTCTTGAAAAAGTTGAAGATTCTGTAAACATCGGTGATAAAATTGATGTTAAATTCTTAGGTTACGATGATAAAAAGAAAATGAAATTATCTCGTAAAGCTTTGTTGCCAAAACCAGAGAGAACAGAAAAACCTGCTAAATCAGCAGAGAAAAAAGAGGATAAACCTCAAGATAATAAAGAAGCTTAATTAAGTTTTGATATAAAGTAAAAAGTCCGAGATTTTCTCGGATTTTTTTGTTCTATAAAACCAATCATAACCTAAAGTAGATTAATGATTTTAATTTTTACTTTCACGATTCAAATTTTGTGTTAATTAAATAAAAATAATCTTTTTTTAACAATAAAACCTCAGTAAAACTTTATTAAATACTTAAAGATTAGGAGAACTTCAGATAATCAATTATTTTAGCAATTCGTAAAATTGAAGACAAACAAATAATGAAAAAATTTTTATTATCCACGCTTTTAGTGGTTATGCTTTTTCCTTTTAAAGTGAAAGCTGACGAAGGAATGTGGTTTTTGATGTTTATCGAGCGTCTGAATCACCGTGATATGCAAAAACAAGGTTTACAATTAACTTCAGAAGAAATTTATAGTATCAACAATAACTCTTTAAAAGATGCTATTGTACAATTTGGTGGTGGATGTACTGCTGAAATGGTTTCTGGACAAGGTTTAGTTTTGACAAATCACCACTGTGGTTATGGTGCTATTGCTGAATTATCTGCTCCAGAACATGATTACTTAAAAGATGGTTTTTGGGCGAAAGATAAAGCTGCTGAGTTAAAACCAAAAAGCTTAAAAGTACGTTTCTTCGTTCGTATGGATGATGTTTCTAAACGTATTTTAGGTGTTGTAAATGATAAAATGTCTGAGTTAGATCGTGAAAAAGCGATTAACCAAGAGATTGCAAAAATTGAAAAAGAGAACAGTGAAAACGGAAAATATGTTGTTTCTGTTCGTTCATTCTTCCAAGGAAATGAATATTACTATTTTGTTTACCAAGACTATGAGGATGTACGTTTAGTAGGAACACCTCCAAGTTCTATTGGAAAATATGGTGGAGATACAGATAACTGGGAATGGCCACGTCACACAGGAGATTTCTCTATGTTCCGCGTATATGGTGACAAAGATGGAAATCCTGCAGCTTATTCTACAAGCAATGTTCCGTTGCAACCAAAACATCATTTACCAGTTTCTTTAAAAGGATATCAACCAAATGATTTCGCTATGATTTTAGGTTATCCAGGTCGTACAAATCGTTGGATGCCAGCGCAAGGTGTTGCTCAAAATGTAGAGTACGCTTATCCTGCATGGGTTGAAGCTTCTAAAGTGACAATGGATCAAATGAAAAAATATATGGAGCAAAATCAAAAAGTAAATATTGATTATGCTTCTAAATATGCTGGAGTTGCGAACTATTGGAAAAATCGTGATGGAATGATCGAAGCTTTAAAACTTCACGGAACTGTTGCGAAGAAAACAAAAGAAGAAGAAAAATTCAATAAATGGGCTCAAAAAGGAGCAAACAAAGCCGAATATGGTGATGTTGTTTCGAATTTGAATAATTATTATGCGAAAACAAATTTAGATGCTCGTCATAACAATTACATCAACATTTTATTGCGTTACTCAACTTTAGCAAGTGCGCCATATTCTATTGGAAAAGCATTAGAAAACTATGCAGCAGCGAATGATGCAAAACGTGATGAAATGCGTCCGAAAATTCAGAATGCAATCAATGCATATTACGAAAAAATGTATTTACCTTTAGAAAAAGATTTATTGGCTGCTCAATTAAATCTTTATGCTTCTAAAGCGAGCGAAGCTGGTTTAGCGCCTTATGTTGCTGATTTAGCGAAGCAAAATAACAAGAACTTTACAGCTTATGTAAATGATGCTGTTGAAAGAAGTTTCTTCGCTGATCAAAAACAAGTTGAGAATTTCTTAATTTCTCCAGATGTAGAAGTCTTGAAAAAAGATCCTTTATATGTTTTGTCAAATGCTTTAGTAGAAAGAGCTTCTAAGCAAACTGATGAACAAGCAAAATTGAATGATGTTTATTCTAAAAACTTCCGTTTATTGGTAAAAGGTTTACGTGAGTCTAAAATCGGAAATATTTTATATCCAGATGCTAACTCTACGTTACGTTTAACTTACGGTTCTATTCAAAATTTACCAAAAAGTACAAATCCAAAACGTCAACCAGATGTTGCTTCTAACTATTTCACAACATTAGAAGGTACAGTTGCAAAACACATCGCAGGTGACGAAGAGTTCGAAAATCCACAACGTTTATTAGATTTAGCGAAAGCGAAAGATTATGGACAATATGGAGATAAAGATGGATATTTACACGTAAATTTCTTATCAAACAATGATATTACAGGAGGTAACTCTGGTTCTCCGGTAATGAATGGTAAAGGTGAATTAATCGGTATTGCATTCGACGGAAACATTGAAGCAATGGCTGGTGACGTTATCTTTGATCCTAAATTACAACGTACGATTTCTGTAGATATTCGTTATGTTTTATGGGTTGTTGATAAATTTGCTGGAGCAAAACACATCGTTGATGAAATGACAATTGTAAAATAAGATTTGAATCATAATAATTTTTAAGGCTTCCTATTTTGGAAGCCTTTTTTTGTAGAGAGAATCTAAACGAATTACCTTTGTAAAAAATAAAAGTAAATGAAAGTTATTCCTCTTTTAGAAGGTGTTTTTCATGTTGATGCAAAAAAAGAGTTTCATTATTTAGGTGATAATATTGATGTTAAAAATCCCGCTGACGGATATAATCTTATTGTTCGTCCATTTTTGATACAAATTGGAGATGAAAATATTTTGATTGATTGTGGTTTCGGAACTGAAGTAGATTGTGAACCTATCATTCTAAAAAAATTACGCGAATATAATATTAATCCAAATCAAATTACGAAAGTATTGATTTCGCATTTACATAAAGATCATATCAACGGAATTGGAAATTGGGTAGGGGATCAGTTTGTATGTAACTTTCCTGAAGCAAAAATTTATATTCAACAACGCGAGTATGATTATGCGGTTGTTCAAACAAATAATTCTTATAACTATGATCGTTTAGAAAAGTTGAAATCATTCAAAAATATTGTATGGATGAATGATGATAGTGGAAATATAACGGATAATATCAAATTCGAAGTAACAGGAGGACACGTTCCGTTTCAACAAGTTTTTTGGATCAAAGAAAATGATGAAATTGTATTTTATGGAGCTGACAATCTACCTCAATTAAATTATTTTAAATATCATGCTGCTTTCAAGAATGATGTAGATGGTGTAAAAGCGATGGAAGATCGTTTGCGGTGGGAAGTTGATGCGAAAACAGAACACTGGAAAATACTTTTCTATCACGGAAAAAGAACAGATATAAAACAATTTTAGAAATTATATTATAAATGAAAAGCTTTGTATTTGCAAGGTTTTTTGTATTTGAATTATATTTCAGTTTAACTTCGAGTACCTTTGTTGATTTTAAAATTAATTGACATAAACTATGCTAAAACTCTTAAAAAGATATTAACGTTTTATGATTTGTTTTTTATGGATTTAATAAAAACGTTTATTGAAAATACATTTTATATAAAAAATCCCCAACATGTGTTGAGGATTTCGTGTGTAGTTTTTTACATTTTTTCTTCGCTATATTCGCCGAGTAAAGCATAATATCCAAAAAGTGCCATTCCAATAACTATAATTGGTGTAAGGACAAATAGAATAATAATTCCGAATACTAAATCATCTTGCGAACCTGATGATAATTTTGGAATTCCAAATTCCATGATACAAAAGTAGGCTAAAACAAGTGATAATGCGATCCAAACGATTCCTAATATTTTTTTAATTGTTTCCATTTCTAATTAGTTTTTTAGTTAACATTTCTGTCTTTATTACTGATATAAATTGCTCCGATGATAAAACAAACAGCCGCAATTCCAATAGGATACCAAAGACCCTCTAAGTAAAACTGTGGATCTCCGTTGTTTTTGGCATTTGTTACCAAATAAGTAGAAACAGCAGGTAAAAGACCTCCAAAAATTCCGTTTCCTACGTGGTAAGGCAAAGACATCGATGTATATCTAATTTTAACAGGGAACATTTCTACTAAGAACGCAGCAATTGGACCATAAACCATTGTGATAAAAATAATTTGAATCCAAATTAATCCAACTAATTTCCATTTATCACCACTATTAATATGTGTCGATTTTTTTACAATTTCACTTACTTTTCCATCTACAATTTTTGCTTGACCATTTTCTAAATGAAGCGTTGTAACTTGTTTATAAGTCGTGCCATCTGTAAATGATTTTTGAATTGTATAAATAGAATCAGATTTTTCGTCAACATTTTTGATTTCAGCTTTTTCAATTGTTTGTGCTGCAATTACTTCTTTATTTTCAAGATTTGTTGTTTGATACATTGATTCGTAAATTGGTCGATACGAGAATACAGCGACAATCATTCCGATTAACATCACCCATTTTCGACCAACTTTATCACTCAGCCATCCAAAGAACACAAAGAAAGGTGTACCAAATAATAAAGCAATTCCTAACAAAGAATCTACTTGATCAGATTCTACATTCATCACCGTTTTCATGTAACTCATCGAGTAAAACTGACCTGTATACCACACAACTCCTTGTCCCATCACAGCTCCAAAAAGTGCTAATAAAACGAATTTCATATTGTAACGATTCCCGAAAGATTCTTTCAAAGGATTTTTAGAAGTTGTTCCTTCATCTTTTGCTTTTTTGAAAGCTGGCGATTCGTCCATATTTTTACGAATCAAATATGAAACGTAAACCATTAAGATTGATAAGATAAATGGAACTCGCCATCCCCAAAGGTCAAACTGCTCTTCTGATAATAATGTTTTCGTTAATAAAATAACCAATAACGAAACAAATAAACCAACTGTTGCAGTGGTTTGTATCCAAGAAGTCCAATATCCTCTTTCTCCGTCTGGTGCGTGTTCTGCTACGTATGTTGCAGCACCTCCATATTCGCCTCCAAGTGCTAAACCTTGTAATAAACGTAAGATTAATACTAATAAAGGTGCGATAAAACCAATTGATTCGTAAGATGGAATACATCCTATTAAAAAAGTTGCTCCTCCCATTAATACTAAAGTTGCCATAAATGTATATTTACGACCAATAATATCTCCTAATCGACCAAAGAATAACGCGCCAAATGGACGTACAACAAATCCAGCAGCAAATGTTGCTAATGTTGATAAAAAGGCAGCTGTAGGATTGTCAGCAGGGAAAAATTTAGTAGAAATTACAACAGCTAAACTTCCAAAAATAAAGAAGTCATACCATTCAATTAGCGTTCCCATCGAGGAAGCACCAATCACTTTCCAGATTGTTTTTTTGTTAGCAGTTTCGCTCATAAATAATGTGTTTTTGTGTTAATTCTTGTGTGTTTTTTTATAATAATATCATTGCTTGTATTGTTATCATGTCGTCCATGTGTTTTGGTTGATCGAAAGATTTTTGATATTCTACAGAAATTTTAGCATTCTGACCATCAATGTACCAGTTTCCACCTAATTTTAATTCGTTTGCAGGCTTTACTAGACCTTTGAAATCTCTGTAAGAATATCCTACATACGGCTGAATTCTATTACGGAATTTTCCTTCTCCTTCTTTGATGTTTTTAGGCAATAAATACCCGACATGTCCAGAAAACTGATTTCCATCTCCTACAACATTTCCTTGTACATAATTTTCGCCCATGTCCGAATTTTGATATTTCGCATAAGCTGTTATCGAAGAAGATTTTCCGATTGGCGCATCATAAAAAGCATCAACAGCAAGATGAGTTACATTTTCTCCAATCAAATTATCATTTTCTTTTTTGACAATTGCATTACTTTGATTGAAAAATCCTGCTCCGATGTTAAATACTTTTTTAGTTCCTAAATAGGTTCCAACGCGATAAGGTAAAGCATTTGATTCTTGATCTAAAAATTGATAATCAAAATATCCTGAAACCGCATATTTTCCTTCTCCAAGTATCGCTTTTCCTAAATACTTTTCTTGTCCGTTTTCTAAAACTGTCGAAGAGTTTCCATCTAAAGTATTAGTAATAGCATCACTTAATGCTAAACGATAATTCAGTTTTCCAATTCGCCCTTTTGCAAACATTCCCAAATGATTTGAAAATTGATCAGACAAACCAAGTGTTGACCAGTCAGCTCTGTTATTATCTAAGGTCAACATATTGATAGAACCTTGACCATTTCCACGAGAAATTCCACCAAAATTGTGAACTCCAGCACCAATTGCTAAATTGTTTGTTACCTTATATTGTAAAAACATTTCATGCAAGAAAAACGATACATCTGTACTTTTTCCCATCGGAGAAAGATTATTATCATAGATTCCATTTGCACCAAAATGTGTTAAAATCATAAATCGATCATTGATTTGTGAATAAGCAAGAACGCGCGCTCGTTTGATAGAAAATCCATCATTGGCGTGTTTTCCTTCGTAATCCTGAAACCAAGTTTGTCCCCAAAGAATAAATCGGACATATTTACTTCCTTCTGGATTTAATTTAACGACCAAACCGCCGTCATATTCAGAAGCATATTGAGCCTTCAATTCCGTGGCTCCAAAAATGGATAGTAGAGCAATTGCGACAAAAATTTTTTTCATTTTTTAATAAATGGTGTTAGTTGTACATTATTTGTGATTTTGTATTGACTTAATTAATAGACTTAAGTTTATCTAAAATAATGTATTGAATAATAATAATGCTTTTTTTGATAAAGAATTTCTTTTTTATTTTATTAGTGTAAATAATACGCTAATATTTTTTTTAATTTCTTAAAAAAATGTCAAGAAAAGTTTTAAGTTGATAATCTGAGTTGGATTTATTTCAGAAAATTTATCAAAAAAAGATGCAATAATAATCTTATTATTTATTAAATCAAGAAATAATTATTGACTAATTGATAAAATATAGAAGTAATTTATTCTAAAATGTTATGATTTAGTAAAATATAATCTGAAATTATTTATTCTGATTAGAATAGTATAAGTAGAAAGCATAAAAAAGGTTTCGATTTTATTCGAAACCTTTTTTTAATTTATTGTAATTCTAAGATAATCTAATAATCCAACACAATTTTCTTTGGAAAACTGCGCGCCTTTCAATTGATTATCATTCGGATTTATCGTGAAATTATAAGCCGTTTTGAAGTTGGCTTGCTTTAAATTGGTCTGATAGAAAATGGTGTGAGCCAAATTACAATTCATAAAATAAGCTTGACTAAGATCTGCGAAAGAAAATTCTACATTTTGTAAAGAACAATTGCTAAACTTTGTCTTTTTTAGCGGTAATTCATAAAAAGATGAGTCGTTTAACGTACAATTTTCAAATGAAATGCTTAACCCAAATTTGTTCGAATTTTCGAGATTAAAACCTATCATTTTACAATTCATAAACTCAACTTGCTGAAAGCTTGTGTTTTCTAAAGTTACATTACTCAAATTACATTCGATAAATTGACATTGAATAAATTTGATATCGCTTAAATCTAATCCATTCAAATCACAATTTATAAACTCGCAATTCTCGTATTCACCAGATATATTTTGATTTTCTGAGAAATTAATTTGTTCAAATTTTTCTTCGAAATGATAATCCATAAGTTATTTTTTTACGATTAAGTTTCTTAAGGCTAACCAGAAAATCATCACAATCATGTCAATATAAATAGTAACTTTTAGTTGATCGATTTGCGAACAAAGATTTTTTCCTGTTACAGTAGAAATACAAGTGTCAACTCCGTCGGTTTCATATTTTATACTAACCATAGTGTTAATAATCATGTAAAAAACAATTGGAATAATAAGAATAATTATCGCTAAAATAATGTTGTAATATCGTTTTGAGATCATAATTAATCTTCGAATGTAACTTCTATTTCTTGTCCAAATTGTAAGATATAACCATTGTTGTCGTAGATTGCAAACTCGCGCATATCCCATTCAAAGGTCTCAATTTCATATACAACTTCGCAATCATCTTTTACTTGATTCCACAACTCGTCTACGTTGTCTACAACAAAATAAAAAGAACCTGTGAAATTAGCTCGTTCAAAATCTGCTCCTTCATTTGGATAAGCCAACATAATTTCTACATCGTCTTTTTGCAAGCAAGCCCAAATCCAATCTTCATTTTGATCAGCAATCTTAAATCCTAATTTTTTATAGAATTTTGTTGTTTTTTGTAAATCTTTCGTCCAAATAATTGGGCGCAAACTTTTAAAAGCCATGTTATATTATTTTGGATAAAATTACTTCAATTTTTCTTAACTCTCAATTCCATTTTTAATGAAAATTAAGCTATTTATTCATATTATTTTACTGAAAGTTTATTCCATAAAAAACTCCTAACACGTAGGAGTTTCATACTATAAATCAAAATTGATTTATGGATTATATTTTTTGTTTAATGCTTTCAAGATTGCCCAAGTTTCAGCATCTACAACTCCATCGTATTTTTCTGGACGGAAATGCATCTGAAATGCCACAATTGCATTTTTTGTTTGCGCGTCTATCATTCCATTTGTAGGAACGTTGTACCCATATTTCTTAAGATCAGTTTGCACTTGTGTGATAAAAACGGAACTTGTTGTATCCCAAGGATATTGTTGCAAAAATACATACTTGTCTGTATCATCGTACCAAGCACCAACACCGTAATCTGTATATAATTTTTTCCAAGGGAAAAGTGGACCCGGATCTGGTTTTCTTCCTGGCGCAACATCAGAATGCCCAATTACATTAAAAGGAGAAATATTATAACGTTTTACAATATCTTGTGTCAATTCACCTACTTTTTTGATTTGATAATCTGGATAAGGCGTGTAATTTGGATAAGCATCCGTTCCTTTGTTTCCAAGATTAACGATTTCGATACCAATAGAAGAAAAGTTTATATTATCCAATCCTTTCCAACTACTAACACCTGCATGCCATGCACGTTTTGTTTCGTCAACTAAAAGATTAATTGTTTTGTCATCATAATCATTTACCAAATAATGTGCACTTACATCTTTCTGAGTCAATACTTTTAACGATAACTCTGTGTTGATTGCTGTGTAGTGTAACACTAAAAATCGTACACGTTCATCTTGCGAAATAGATGGATAATAATCTGTTGTCACCTTGTACTTGTTGAGTTTTGCAGCTCGAGTCATTTCCGGTTGATCTGTTTTTGAATTGATAATGACTGTGTCACGAATTACTTTTGTAATTGTTTTTGGTGGAACTGTTTTAGTTGCACAACTAGCCAAAATAAAAAAACAAGAAATTGCCGAAAATACTAATCCTTTAAAATTCATTCTTTTAGTTCTAAATAGTCTTTTGAATAGCCAAAATTAAGCCAAATAATTTAATTTTTTTTCTAAAAAGACTTGT
The DNA here is from genome assembly GCF_002333005.1 of Empedobacter sp. UBA2044. Lineage (NCBI taxonomy): Bacteria > Pseudomonadati > Bacteroidota > Flavobacteriia > Flavobacteriales > Weeksellaceae > Empedobacter > Empedobacter sp. UBA2044. The sequence continues at coordinate 42,624 of NZ_DDBA01000075.1, read as the reverse complement.
TTTGCAATAAAAGTCAATATATATTTGCAACCGCTTTATGAGACTAATCAGTCTTATTTTTAAAAGTTAGGAGAGGTGCCAGAGCGGTAATGGAGCAGATTGCTAATCTGTCATCGGGAAACCGATGCCAGGGTTCGAGTCCCTGTCTCTCCGCTTTTTTAAAGCTAGAAATAAAACACCACTCGGGGTGTAGCGTAGCCCGGTCATCGCGCCTGCTTTGGGAGCAGGAGGTCGCAGGTTCGAATCCTGCCACCCCGACGAATTTTAGTAATAGAATTTTGGATTGGTCCAGTAGCTCAGCTGGATAGAGCAACTGCCTTCTAAGCAGTAGGTCTCAGGTTCGAATCCTGACTGGATCACAATCTAAAGAAAACCCATACTGATTATCAGTATGGGTTTTTTGTTTATTACTGCTTCAATACAATCAAATTTTAAGCAAAATTGTAAATCACTATTTTCAGTGAGATGCTTTCTGTAAAGTTTACTTATTTTTATTCAAATAAATTGTATGAATCAGCCAACCAAAATCAACATATCAAGAGTATTTATAGGATTGACAATATTCTTCTTTCTATGCTTTATTGTTATGTATAGTATTGATGGAACTGAAATAGCAAGAAATCAAAATTTTATGTTCGATTTTATAGCTATTACTGGATTTGGGTCTTTTATTTTATGTCCACTTTTTTCAGTAATATCCATTATTTTTAACTATAAAAATAGGATATTATATCTTGTATTACTTTTAAGTTTTATTCCTTTTTTTGGAATTTTAAAACTATTTGAAGGTGCTAATTTCGGAGGAAGTTTTTAATAAATTTTCGTCTTTTATTGATTTTTCAAAAAACGAAGATTCATAAAGATACTAAAAAGTTAGAATAATTATAAAAAAAACATTTTTTGTGTCCGTATTTGTCCTATCATTATTTATTCAATTAGTAAAAAGAAAAATTCTTTTTTATGCCTCTATTTATCATCGTTTTGAGCGATATGAATTTTTAGTTGTTTTTTAGTTTGTTCGATTGTTGTTCGACCATTCTTCGACCGTTGTTCGACG